>NZ_WJIE01000006.1:600000-821605 GCF_009649845.1 Polyangium spumosum | reverse complement strand
TCTGTTACACCTGCCAATCGTCCCGAAGGCGAGGGCGCGGCAGACCTCGCGAAGGATCTCTCACGATCCCCGAGGAATGACAAAATTGACGAGGTGTACATCGATCGCGCATACGTGAGCAGCGAGCTCGTACGAGATGCATCGGGTGCGGGAGCCCAGGTATTTTGCAAGCCGAGGATTGCGCCGAACGGCGAGCTCTTCTCCAAGGACGCCTTCAAGAAAAACTTCAAGCTCAGGACCATCACGTGCCCCGCAGGCCAGACCCGGCGGTTCGTGCATGGCCAGACGGTCGAATTCGATCCGGAAATCTGCGGCGCATGTTCGCTGCGCTCGCGGTGCACAACCGCGAGCAACGACGCGGGACGGACCGTGCACATCGCCGCGGATGAGCAAGAGCAGCAGCGATTCCGCAAGCTCGTCAAGACGACGAAGGGACGCGAAGCGCTCCGGCAGCGGGTCCGCGTCGAGCACCGACTCGCCCATCTCTCCCGGAAGCAGGGGCCTCGCGCCCGCTACCTGGGCCTACGAAAGAATCTCTTCGACCTGCGGCGCCACTGCGCGGTGCTGAACCTGGAGGTCATCCTGCGGCGAGGCGGTGCGCTGGCCTTGCACAAGGCCGCGTAACTTGAGGTGGAAGCGAACGGGTTGGCGCTCTAGGGCGCATCTTCGTCCCTTTCCCTGGCAACCTGGGTCCATTTGAGCGTCCGCGAGTTCAGTTCAAATCGGCGCCAGTTCCCAAGCCCTTCGTGGACGCGAATGCTGACAGGTGGATCCCATCGGATCATGGGGTTGACAAAATCTACGTCGGGGCCTTCGGAGAACGGGGTCGTCGAGCATCCTACGATCGGGCTTGTCGCGTGCGCGCCGGTTGGGCCGACCCGAAGGAGCCAGTACCCGTAGGCGCCGCACTCGGAGCTCCCTTCGTATACGCCGGCGAACAGCAAATCCAGTTGCTGTCCGCGGACATGTGTCCCGACGTGCATGAGGTCCTTGCCCCTCCCTACCGAACGAAACTCGAGATGGCTACGCGAACACAGACCGCTGGCAGGAGGGGTAGGCGCATCGCATTGCGGAGGGTACACAATCTCGCTGCCCACGACGATTGTTTCGACGAACTGAAAACGAAAAACCCGCGCGAAAGCGAAGGACCGCTCGCTTGTCGCCGACAGTAAATTCGATCGGGGGTGCGGGGCTCCTTCGACCGAGCAACACGCGCGCGCCGTCGACAGAATTGGGGCTCCCTCGACTGGGCGGCGCTGATTCGTCCGGGGGCCCGGAGCTACGCACGGGTTGCGGCGTGGAGTCGGTGCCTTTCGTCGAGGCCACCGGCGGGGCCGGCGCCGACTGCGACCCGGACGCGGAGCTGCCGCCGCATGCCGTGAGTCCGCCCAACGCCGCCGCCACGACCATCCCACGAAACACCGCCGCCACAACCTCCCGCGCGCCCCTCCGCGCCCCTCGCCCTCTCGGGCCCGCAGCCTCCGATGACTTCTCCGACCGCCGAAACAACCCGCTTGGCATCTCCCCCATGATACCCTCTCCCGCCCCCATCCCTAAAGCTTTTCCTCCCGGAAGACAGAATCCCCCACCCAGACTGAGCCTCCGCACCACCACCGCCTGTATCTTGGAGCATGAATTGCCATCCCTCTCGGGCGTACGCGTCATAGGATCGTCCCATTCCAGGCGTAGCCGCATCTCCGACGAGGGAGGCCGGGTATCAAGAGGCTCGCCGCCCGAACGCGCGGCCCGCTCAATCCATCAACGCGCGCACGTCGTCGAGCGGGTCGATGCGAACGCCGCGCGCCTCGAGCGCGGCCCGGAGCTCCCCCGCGGTCTGCTGGTAAAACGCCTCGGTGGCCGCGTCGAGCCGGCCGGCCGCTTCGTAGAGGTGACGCACGCGATGGCCGTCGTACATCCGGTCGATTCGCACGGCGCGCACCAGCGGCGCGAGGCGTGCGGCCAGCCGCTCGGGGTCCATCGGCAGCACCGGCTGTACCACGGCGACCGTGACGCACCCCGCGCGATGGCACGCCGCGAGCGCCGCGAACCGCTCCTCGATGGGGTCCCCGCCCGGCTCGAAATGCTGACGGACCGCGTCGTCGTCGGTGGGGATCGAGAGGCCCACGAGCGCCCGGTGAAAGCGCCCGAGCAGCGGGGCGTCTTCCTGGATGCGCGCAGCGCGGGTGAGCACTCCGGGCGTGAAGCCTGTATCGACAAGCGCCTCGAGACAGCGCCTCGTGACGCGGTACTTCTTCTCCAGCGGCTGGTAGGGGTCCGTCACGATCGGGCTCATGCGAACCAGCCCCGGGGGCAACGTCGTGACCTCGCGCGCGAGCACCTCGGGCAGGTTCGTCTTGACGTCGACATAACGACCCCACGGCAGCCGCGCGCGGCCCTCGATCTCGCGGGACAGGTCGGCGCGATCGGCGACGTAACAGAATTCGCAGCCGATCATGCAGCCGACGTACGGGTTGAGGTAGTAATGGCCCGGCCCCTGCTGCACCAGCGCGCGCTCGACGCGCACCTCGCGCACCTCGCTCCCGCGCTCCGGCGCAGGGCGCGTTAGGACCGGCAACGCGCCTTCGCGCCGGCGCACCAGCTCGACGAGCTGCCCGACCGCGCGGTGTGCCAGCGCGCTCAGCGGCTTCTCGGGCTCGAACTGGTGCCGTGCGCACACGTTGAAGCGCGACGTCCGCGCGTAGCAGTCGCGCGTGTCGTCGCGGTTCTCGAACTCCACGAGCACCCACTCGTCGCCGCGGGCGAGCACGACGCAGACGCCCTGCTCGACGTCCCAGCCGGCCAGGCGAAAACCCCCAGGCGCCGGGCGGGCATGTAACAGCGGCGCGAGCAGCTCGCCCACGATCTGGTCGAGCCTGCGAAGGGGGGGACCGTCGCTCACCCACGGGATGCTACCGGCGCCGGGCGCGCTTGCGCAATCGCGCCCGACGGGAAAAGCAGAGGGGCGAGCGGTTCAGAAGAGCGTGTAGATGAGCGGCGAGAGCACCGTGCCCGAGAGGGCGAGCACGAGCCCGAGGATCAGGAGGATCACGAGCACCGGGGAAAGCCAGAGCTTGCGGGTCTCGCGCAGGTAGGCGAAGGCGTCTCGCAGCGTGGACTGGCGCGCCGTCCGCGCGGCCTCCTCGAACGAGGGCGGCGCGTGGACGGGTTCGTCCTTGTTTTTCGGCGGAGAGGTCTGGGGCATGATCAATACAACCGCAGGTAACGCCGCGGATCGCGGTGCGTGCTCTTGTCGGAGAGGTACGACTCCGCGTTCCGGTCGAAGCGGAGGCCGAGCGGATCGTGGCCGAGGAGGGAACGCGCGAGGGAGATCGGCGCGAAGACCACGAGGTAGATGGCGCCGAGCACGAGCGGACCGACCACGATGCCCAGCAGCGCGCCGAGCGCCATCCACGCGCGGTACATCACGCGGCCGAGCCCGGGGATCTGCGTGGCCGCGAGGAGCGCCGCTCCCGCGAGAGCACCTGCGGCGAGGTCCCCGGGGTCGCCGGAGCCTCGCCAGACCATCCCGCCGGAGACCACCGCGAGGGCGACGAGCAAGAGCGCGAATTGCATCAACGTCCGTCGCGAAGGATGGGCGTCCTCGGGACGAAGGACGCGATCGAGGACGGGCGAGGCGCGCTTTACCGCGGGGCCTGACGCAGCGAGCGCCGCGAGCGCGGCGGGGGGCTGCTCGTCGCGCAGCAGCAAGAAGCGCTCGATCACGAGGCCGTCGAGGTCTGTCCGCGCGAAGCAGCGTAGCGCGTCCTCCGGCGCACACACGATCGGCTCGCCGCGAACGTTGAACGAGGTGTTGAGCAGCACGGGGCAGCCCGTGCGTGCACGGAATGCCTGGATCAGACGGAAATAGAGGCCGTGGCGCGCCTCGTCCACCGTCTGGATGCGCGCCGAGACGTCGACGTGCGTGACGGCCGGCAGGACGGGCGCGGCCTCCTTTCGCACGGGCACCACGTGCGTCATGTACGGCAGCTCCTCTCCCGGCGCGACGTCGAAGAGCTGGGGCGCGTCCTCGTAGAGCACCGAGGGCGCGAAAGGACGGAACCCCTCCCGGAACTTGATCTTCCGGTTGATCGTGTCCTTCATGCCAGCGACACGCGGGTCGGCCAGGATGGAGCGGCTGCCGAGCGCGCGGGGGCCGAACTCCATCCTCCCCTGGAAAAAGCCCATGACCCGCCCCTCGGAGAGCGCCTCCGCCACACGCCCGACGAGCGCCTCCTCGTCGAGCTCGTGTGCGCAGAGCCCCCGCTCCGCGATCGCATCGCGGATCGAGGCCGCGTCGTGGGCCGGGCCGAGGAGCGACGCGCGTTGTGCGTCGCCCCCGCGCGCCTCGCGAGGTTTGTCAAGGAGCTGGTGCCACACGAACAGCGCGACGCCTGCGGCGCTGCCCGCGTCGCCCGCGGCGGGCTGCACCCAGACCCGCTCGAAGGGGCCTTCCCGCCGGATGCGCCCCACGGCCACCGAGTTCAGCGCGCAGCCGCCGCCCAGGCAGAGCTTCTTCGCGCCTGTCTTCCCGGCGATGGTGCGTGCGAGGCGCAAGAGGATGTCCTCCGTGACGCGCTGGATCGAGGCTGCGACGTCCTTGTGCACCTGCTCGATCGGCGCGCCGGGTGCGCGGGCCGGGGCTCCGAAGAGGCGCTCGAACGCGGGCGAGATCATGGTGAGCCCGCCGAGCCAGTCGAAATAGCGCATATCGAGGCGGAACGACCCGTCGGGCTTGAGATCGATCATTCGCTCGCGGATGAGCGCCTCGTAGCGGGGCTCGCCATAAGGGGCGAGCCCCATCAACATGTACTCGCCCGTGTTCACCTCGAAGCCCGCCCACTGGGTGAAGGCGGAGTAGAGTAGTCCGAGGGAATGAGGGAAGCGGAGCTCGTGGGAGAGCTCGATCCGGTTCTTCTGGCCAAACCCGAGGGTCGTCGTGGACCACTCGCCCACGCCGTCCACCGTGAGGATCGCGGCCTCCTCGAAGGGAGAGGGGAAGAACGCCGCGGCTGCGTGGGCCTCGTGGTGGTCGGTGAACACGAAGGCGCGCCGGTAGCGGCCGTCGAGGCCGCTTGCGAGCTCGCGGGGCAAGAACAGCTTGCGCCCGAGCCAGGTGGGCAGGCCACGCCGGAACTGGGGGAACGTGAACGGCGCGCGAGAGAGGTGGGTCTCGAGGATTCGGTCGAATTTGAGGAGGGGCTTCTCGTAAAACGCCACGTGATCGAGGTCCTCGATCCGAATCCCCGCCTCGGCGAGGCAGGCGGCGACGGCCCTTCGCGGGAACGCCTCGTCGTTCTTCGAACGCGAGAATCGCTCTTCCTGGGCCGCCGCGACGAGCTCGCCGTCGATGACCAGCGCCGCCGCGGCGTCATGATAAAACGCCGAGATCCCCAGGATCCGCGTGCTCACGGCGTCGCCTGCCCGAGGACCAGCGGCGCGGCGAGCTCGGCGAGCCGACGTGCCATTCGATCGTGCCCCTCGGCATTCGGGTGGGTGATGTCGAGGGCGTCCTGGGGCTTGAGGAACGCTCGGTGATCTTCGCCCTGGAACGCGTCGACCACGCGCCCGGCGGAGAAGCCCTGCTCCCGCGCCGCTGCGATGACCTTATCGTAGACGGAGAGGCAGCTCGGATCGTCGAAAGGCTCCACCAGCGGCAGGGGCGCGACGAGGACCTGGAAATGATGCTTGTCGGCGAGCAAGCGGAGGCGCGAGAGCGAGGCGCGCACGACGAGGTCGAATGTGTACCCCTCGTGCATGTGCTCGAAGGCGGGGCATTTCCGGCGCACCACAAGGTTGGCGAAATGGAACGCGAAGAAGCTGTTTCCGATGCGCCGGTATCCGCCGTTCTGCAAGAACGGGTCGTTCAGCACGTATGCGAGCACCACCAGATCGGGCTCGTAACGCAGGCCGACGCGCTCGAGCAGGCGGACCTCCTGCACGGTGTTGTATCCCTCGCAGGAGACGTTGACGACCTCGACCTTCTGCCCCGCGGGCGCCTTCTGGGCGAGGAGCGCCTCGAGCTGCCGGGGAAAACGACGACGGAAGGGGATGGACGGGTCATTGGGGACCGAGTCTCCCAGCACCACCACGCGGAGCACGCCGGGAGGCTTGGGGATGACGTGCGGCACATCCCATAACCCATCCTCGGTGACCACGATTCGCTCGCCCTCGGATTCCTCGATCGGGAAGCCAGGCCGGTACGTATAGCGCAGGAGGCCATCACTCGATGCGGCGACGTGCCGGTTGTTCACGTCCGCCGCCGAGAGCCGCCATTCCATGGCCAGGATCACGAGCGGCGCGGCGATCGCCAGCGTGACGAGTCCGCGGCGGACCTGGGGCCAGCGAATGAACCCGGCGAGGATGAAAAGGAGCGCCGACCCCACGACGAGGTAATGGAACGGGTCCGGGAAGAAGAAATCCGGATCCGCTGCGCAGATGGCCCATGCCTCGACCAGCGTGACGCTGCAGAGCAGAAGGATCACGGACACCGGAGAGGCCTGAAAGCGCTGGGACCTGTCGGCGTCGTTTCTCGGGACCGTCCGGGCGGAGCCGCGCCGCTTTTGCCAGAGCGATCCCCCGACGAGCCCGAGCGCCGCGGCGACGAGGCCGGTCAAGAGCAGCGAGGGCCACGCGGCCACGGTGCGTCCCTGGAAATCCGAAGGCGGCACCTCCGGAGGCGGCGGCGCCGCGGGCGGTTTCTCCGGGGTGGCGAGCGCGGGGGACTGGAGGAATGTCGCGTCCCGCGCGAGGCACGCGGCAAGGGCGTCGAGGGCGCGCCGGCGCGGCTCCGGCTCCGCGTTCCAGTCGGGGAACTCGCCCAGCGGGGAGAGCCCAGCCCGGCCCACGCGCCGAAAGGAGCGGCTCCCGTCGCGCGCGACGTCGAACCGGAGCGCAGCATCGCCTCCGGCCTCCACGATCACCCGGTCGGACAAACACTCGAAGGCCCCGAGCTCGAGGTACTCGGCGTCGGCGCAGGCGGCGATCCAGGCCTCCACGGTCGGTGCGCACACCCCACGCGCCGCGCCCCCCGCCTCCACCGCGCCTGCCACGCGCGGCAGGAGCAGGAGCACGATGCACGGGACCAGGAACCTGAGCATGGGGCGCTTGCCGCGGCAGACTAGCACAGCGCACCGAGGCCCGATGAAAAGTTGCCGTCTCCGTCGACCAGCCTCATCGAGGTTCTTCTGCTGCCGCGCGACCACCCCGGTCTCCGCTGGCGCGCGCTACCACGGCACCCGCGGCCATAGCTCGCACGCCGCGAGGTCCCCCGGCCGCAGGAGCGGCGCCACCGCGCCGAGCAGACGCTCGCGCGTCGGGTTCGTCGGCGCAGCCACGCGCTGTCCGTCGGGGAAATAGTGCAACACGATCACCTCGCGCATCTGCCCGGTGCGGTTCTCGTTCGCGCCATGCACGATCCACCCGTCGTGGAACGAGAGGTCCCCAGGAAGCATCGGCCCGGTGTCCACGCACTCGAGCCCTCGCTCGCGCACGAACGCGCCGAGGTCGCGGTCGGTCTCGTCGGAGATGTCGTACGGCCCGAGCTCGCCCGCTTCATGCGAGCCGCGCGCGAAGTACATCGTGCCCATCTCCACGCTGACCTCGCAGAGCGGGATCCAGAGCGTGATGCCCGTGTTGGGCTCGAACGGGCACGCCGATAGGTCCTGATGCCAGGGCGTATGCCCTGCGCCGGGCTCTTTGTAGAGCACCTCGTCGCAGAACAGCCGCAGCCTGGAGACGCCCATCAGCCGCGCCGCCAGGCGCGCGAGCCCAGGGTCGAACACCAGCTCGCGCACGCGCGGGTCGAACGTCCACGCGTTGAACACCTGGACGAACGCCTTGGCATACGTGTCTCGCAGGGGCGCGGGCGGGCGCGGCTCTGCGTGGCGCGCGACCACCTCGCGCACCGCGTCTCGGAACGCCGTCACCTTCGCGGCCGCCACCACGTCGCGCAGCACGAGGTAGCCATCACTTCGGTAGCGCTCGATCTCCTCGTGCGAGATGTCGCGTTCGGGTACGAGTCCTGTCTCGCTCATTCTACCACCGTCAGCTTGACGCGCTCGGCTGCGCCGAGCACGTCGCGCGCGGGTTCGACGAGGGGATCCGTCACGGCGACGAGCTCGCGCAGCGTTGCCGCGTCGGGCGGGCCGCCGCGCGTCGAGTAGCTGAACGCGATGCCACGCACGCGGCGGAACGCCTGGGCCGTCACGGACGAGACTGCGGCCTCGATGGCCAGCGGCTGTCCACGCACCTCGACGTCGAGCAGGACCCGCGCGCGTTCGCGCCGCACCGAGCGCACCGTCCACGCCCCGCGCGTCGCCCGCCCTACGATCCCCCGCACGCGCTCGAACATCTCCGCGCCGATCTCGAACGCCGCGGAGGGCCCGTCCCCGCGCGCCTGCTGCCCGTCGGCCCCGTGCGTCTCTGGCATGGTCCAGAGGTTCGAAAGCACATCGCCCCCGCGCTGCCGCGCGACCTCTGCAACGTATTCGCGCGTGCGCAGAAGGTCCTTGGCGGTCCACCCCCGGCACGAGCGCACCATCAGGGTCACGGGGTCGAAGTCGATCGCGTTCTGCTCGACGTCGCGCACCATGAGCGCGTCCGGGAGCACCAGGCAGTGGAACACCCGCAGGCGGCACCCGAGCTCGAGCGCCCTCTCGAACGACACGCGGAAGCTCTCCGGCGAGTCGCCCGGCAGCCCCAGGATGAGCTCGGTTTCGACCTCGGCGAGCTCGCGCAGCGTCTCGACCATGCGCGCGAAGCGTGACTCGCGGAAGTGCCGCCCCGCGCTCGCCAGCGCCTCGGGGTTGAACGACTGGATCCCGATGTCGAGCTGCGGGCGCTCGATCGACGCGAGGAACGAAAGGTGTTCGTCCTTGAGCTGCGTGGGGTACACGGCGGCGTGCAGCCGCCGCGTGCGGAGAAACCCCGTCTCGCGCTCGGCTTCGGCGAGGCTCTTGAATCCGCGCGAGTTGAGGTTCAGCCCCGCGTCGGCGAGGTGCACGTTCGGCGTGCCCAGCGCAGCCAGCGCGCGGAAATCCGCGGCGATGTACGCAGCGCTGAACACCCGATCGGGCACGTCGCTCTTGCCCCACTGGCAAAACGAGCACGACATCGGGCACCCGCGGTAGGTCTCGATCGCCGCGGTGCGCCCGGCCGGGATCATCCCGAGCTGCGTGGGCGAGGGGAGGTCATCGAGGGCGCGCTTCGGGGGCTCGGCCGTCTCGTACCACGCGCCGCGCGCGTGGAGCGCGAGCCCCTGCACCGTCGCGAGGGACGCGGTGTCGAGCGAGGGCAGGGCGGCGAGAGCTGCGAACGTCCACTCGCCCTCGTTCAAGACCAGCGCGTCGAGCAGCCCCGCGTGCGCGCGGAATTGCGGCAGGTCGAACATCTGGGGCCGCGCGGACGGGCCACCGAACACGATCGTGCACGCGGGGCGAAGAGCGCGCACCCGCTCGGCGACGCGTAGGAACAGCGAGAACGACCAGACGTACGCCGCGAAGCCCACGATGTCCGGCTCGACCGAAAGCACCCAGTCGACCCACTCGTCCACGTCCATCGACGGCGACTCGCGGAAGTGCACATCGGCCTCTCGTCCCGCGGGCGAGCTCGCCACCGTCGCCCAGACGCGCCGAGCGCCGAAGCTGAAGGGTGTAAATCTCCCCTGGAGGATCACCTCGTTCGCCGCGATGGCGATGACGCGCCGCCGAGTCATGGGTCCCCGCGATGCTAGCAGGTCTGGGCTCCCTTGATCGAGCGCGTTACGGCTCCGGCTCGTCGAGCACGTAATAAACATTGAGCTTGCGCGCGCCATGGAGCCCGAGCGAGGCGCGGCGCGCGCGAAGCCGGAACGAGGCCCCGAGCGCGTCGAACGCCGCGCGCGCCGCGGCGTGGGGTGTGAGCGTCGGCGAGCTCGTGAGGGCGTCCCACGTCGAACCCGCGAGCGCGAAATCGATCTCGGTGGGCGCCTCGAATGTGGGGTCGTCCGGGTGCCGCAGGCGATGGATCCAGAGCGCGTTCCGGACCGGACCGGAGAAGCCCTCGATACGGGGTGGATCGCCGATGTGTGCGAAGTAGAGCTTCGCGCCCGCGAGCCCTTCGGGGCCCATGTCCAGCCCGAGGAGGTGGAGCGGGAGGCCGTCCGATTGCGTGGCGCGCTGCGTCCCGAGGATCGCGCGCGAGAGAGCCAGCGCCGCCGGCCCTGCGCCGTCGCGGAATTGAAGATAGAATTTTGTGCGCGGGGGACCTCCCCCCGTACCACGCGCGTACCCCATGAGGACCTGCTCGACCGTGGGGCTTCGCGCCGCGCGGAGCACGCTCTTGGCGGCCCGCGAGGCGGCTTCCCCGAGGCCGTCGGCCCAAGCGAGCACGGCGCGCGTCACGTCCTCGCGTGCGCGGACGAAACCGGGAAACGCATACGAGAACCGCGCCGTATCCACGCCGCGTTCGTCCTCGGAGAGGGACCATTCGAGGATGTCGGAGAAATGCCGGCGGTCCTCGGCGAAGCGCGCGAGCACCGCGTCGACGAAACGTCGCTCGGCCTCCGTGGAGTCGGCGCCGGGGAAGAGGGTGTCTCGCAGCGCGCATGCGCGATCGAGGCGAACCGGGGGAGGAGCGCCGGGGGCCGACATCAGATCGACTGGAAGCCCTCGGGGGGCGGCTGTATCCATGTATTCGACGCGAGCCGTGACGTTCCGCTCATCGCGTGGACGATGAGAGCCCGCCGCGGCCGGGGCGATCGATTCGGCCCCGAGGCGTGGAGCGTGCGTCCATGGATGAATGCCACGGTTCCACGTCGCATGGGGAGGAGTTCCGGCGTGTAATCGCGCTCCGGCCGCGGCCGTCCTTCCACGGGATAAAACCCATCGGGGCCCATGGCGAGCGCCACGTGCAGCGGATCGCGGTGCGTCCCCGGCACCACGGAGAGCGCCCCGTTTTCCGCGTCCATGTCATCGAGGGCCAAAAACGCGAGCACCAGCGATTCCGGCTCCGTCGTGAGATACGCTGCGTCTTGGTGCAGGCCGAACTGGACGACGTCCGATCGGGGCTGCTTGTACACGACGGCCGATTGCACGATCCAGGCAGGCGGTGGCAGGAGCGCCGAGAGGACACTGCCGATCGCCTGCCCACGCGCCGCCGAGGCGAAGAGATCGTCGACGCGATGCAGCCCGTGCCCGACCCGCATCGCTCGGGCCTCCCAGTCCTCCGCGCGGGCCGGCATTTCCCCGCGCGACACGTCCCAGCATACGGACGCATCGTCGCGCGAGCCACGCAGGATGTCCCAGAATGCGAGGCTTTTTCGCGTGCCGTCCTGGTGGTCGGCCGCGCAGCGGGTGATGAGCCGTGACAACCGCGCGTTCAGCGCGTCCACCATCGTCGCAGGCACCGAACCCGGCCGGACGAAATACCCGTCGCGAGCGAAGGCTTCCTGTTCGGCCGGCGTGATGCTCATGTCGCCTTCCCTCGCGAGAGCCAATCCTCGAGCACGCGGTGCATGTGGGCGATGCCGAGCTCGCCCTCGGTCAAGCGAAGGGCACGAAAGCCGCGCGAGCGCATCCCGGCCTGCAAGCGGGGGAGCATGTCGATGTCGGCGCCCATCACGGGCCCGAGATCGTGCTCTCCGTGGCGGACGCGGCGGCGGATCGGGTTTGGCGCGGCTCCGCTCCCGTGACGCTCGAACGTGAGCTCGTCAAACCAGGAGCGCGAGGGGTCGGTCGGGTGCGGGCGGTGCCGGTAGAGCTCGAGCGAGAAGGGGAGGAAGTTCATCTGCACGTTGGGGAAGACGTGGATCTGCTCCTTGCGCGCGAGATCGTCATCGGATCTCGCGGACAGGTCGAGCCCCTCGCGCGCCGCGCGCTCGCGGAAGGCGCGCGCGAGGGCGAGGCGCACGTCGGCGATGCGCCCATCGATCGGAAAATCCTTCACGCCGAGCCGCACGAGGAGACCTCGCAATGCCTCGGAGGCGCGCTCGTCGGGCGAAACGTCGCGCCCGGGTCGGCCGATCGGGAGCGAGACGGTCGAGTGATCGCCGCGCAGGACGAATCGAGCTCCGCGGGCGTCGACGACGTCGCAAAGCTCGGGGTGGAGCATGGGCAGGTGGTAGGCCTCGTTGTTGACGTCGACCGACGCTTTCCAGTTCGCCTCGATCTCGACGACGGTCTCGCTCACGAGGCGATATTCCTCCGGTCGATGACGGGCGAGCTCGGTCGCGACGGGCGCGAGGTGGGCGTCGAGATCGGGAGGCGCCTCGGCCATCGAGATCCAGATGAAACCGAAGCGCTCGGCGCAATGCACGGGGCGGAGGGAGACGGGGCGCCCCTCGTCCGTGAGCGCTGCCGACCCAGCGCCGGGCGCGCGCAAGAGACGCCCGTCGGCCCCATACTCCCAGTGGTGGTAAGGGCAACGGAACGATGCCGCGCGACCACGCGATTGTGCGCAGAGCGAAGCACCGCGGTGCTGGCAGACGTTGTAGAACCCGCGCAGCGCGCCGTCGCCGCCCCGCGTGATCAGGATCGACTCCCCCGCGATGTCGAGCGTGGTGAAGGCGCCCGCGCCCTCGAACTCGGAGGCGTGCGCGGCGAGGAGCCAGGCGACGCCGAACACCGATTCGAGCTCCCGCGCGAGCCAGTTTGGCGAGGTATAACGCACGGCGGGGATGACACGGCCGAGGTCGTTCATCCAGGCAGGCTCCTGCCGCCCCGATCCTGTGCGCCGATGGTATGGGCGAGGGACTCGGTGAGCCTCTGCGCCGCGCGCTCGAGCGCCGGAGGCACGCGTGCGTAAATCATGTCGTAGCTCGCCGTGCGCGTGAACGCGGGGCGGCGCGGATCCCGGGGGCAGAGGCGTACCTCGACCCGCTCGCCGTCCCGCTCGAACTGGAGCGCGAGCATGGCGACGCCCCGCCCGAGCGCCGCGCCGCGCAGCCGGAATCCCTCGAGCTCCATGCCAGGGGCGAGTCCGAACTGCGAGAGCCACGCCGCGACGGCAGCCGCGTGCGTGCGCTTTTCTCCGGCGTCCTTCACGAGGGAGCGCGTTTCGACGCGCGCTTCGTTCGGGCGGCTCACGCCAGCCTCCTGCCTGCGCGGCGAAAGCAGGGTCTCCTCCCACCCGTGCTGCTCGATATAGCTATGGCTGAGGCCCGAGCACGCGCCTCCGGCGTCGGCGCAGATCCCCTCGTAAATGCACGAATACGCAGGCTCGCGCGACCAGTAAGCGTCGTCGATCAGGGCTTTGGGCTGGGCGTCGTCGAGATAGCGCGCGAAGGGCCCGAGCAGGCAGCGCGGAAACCATTTCACCACCGGCGGGACGCCGTTCCGAAGCGCGAGGCGGAGCGCGTCGACGAGGTGCGGCCGCACGTCACCCACGCGCGCCGACATCTGGCGCTGCGCCTCCTCGTCTCCGCGCGGCCAGTAATTCCAGAATTCGACCGATTGCGGGCGGAATGGCAGGAGCCGCTCGACGATCGCCTCGAGGCGGTCATGGTTCGGCGCGACGATGGCCGTATTCGTCGACAGCGCTCCGCCCTCCGCAGCGATGCTCTCCAGGCCCGCGAGGATCGATTCGAAGCTGCCCTCGCGTTGCACCAGCCGGTCGTAGAGTGCCGCGTCCGGCGCGTGAAAGGACACGAAGAATTCGTCGATACCCGCGTCCATCAGCGTGCGGAGGGTCCGCCGGTCGCCGAGGCGCGTCGCGTTCGTCTGGATGCGTACGTGTTGGATCCCGGGCAACGAGCGGGCAAATGCGGCATACGCGGGCAGGTCCTTGGCGAGGGTGACCTCGCCGCCGCTGAAGATGATCCGCGAGACGCCCTCGAGCATCGAGGGATCCTCGACGGCGCGCTGGAACGCCGCGAGCGAGGTGCCGGGCAACACGTTCAGCGCGTCCTCGACCATGCAGAAGGTGCAGGCGATGTTGCACCGGAACGCGAAGGTGATCATCAGGCTCTCGCACGGCCACGGAGGAGCAGGCGGGAGGAAGCGGACGTCGCCGCCATTCGGCAGGGCGGACCGCGGCTCAGAAGCTGCCATAAATCCCGCTCTTGATGGTCGTCGCGCGCCCATCGATCGCCCGGAAATCGATCCCCACATCCCAGAGCAGGTGGCCAAGCGCCTCATCGCGCGTGCGCACGAAATCCTGAAGCGCCCCGGGCCATTGATGATCACGGAGGAAGCGCGAGAGCGCGGGGGTAGGGATCCGTGAAAAATACATCGCGTCGGCGTGCCGCTTGTTCGCGACGCAGATCTTCCGGCAGTTGAACAGGTGCGCCGGCATCAGCCGGTGGAGCGCGTCCCGACTCGGATCGAAATGCACGCAGGAGCGGACGCGGTGCAGGACCTCCTCGATCTCGGCACGCGCGTCGTGGAACGTATAGACGTTCTCGAAGACGAGCTCGTCGGCCACGCATTTGTAAGAGCGCATGTCGATGTAGATGTCGATGGCCGAAGGCGCCCCCTCCAAGAGCCCTGCCGGGCCGAGCTCGACGCTGAACATGTGCCAGGGGAGCGGCCGAGGCTCCCGCCCGGTCACCCGGAGGTGGGGGGCGAGGATGGCTGCAACGCGGGCGATCGAGAGGTCGGCATGCGCACGCTGGAAATCGTAGAAATAGAGCTCCCAGCCAAGCTCGCCGTGCGCGTGGTGCCGCTTGATGCCCCAGACCGTGCGAAATGGCCCGAGCCCTGCGCGAACCGCCGACAGGAGCGCGAGCCCCTCGCGCTCGACGCCTGCAATGGCGAACGACTCCACGAGGACGTTGAGCGAGCGGAGCTTGCCCAGGGCAGGCGCGATCGGCTCGTACTCGGCGAGTATGTAGTCGTGGAACCGATCGTCGGGCCCGCAGGTCTCCAGCGGCGCGAGGGACTGGCGCGGAGCGGGGCCAGCGACGTTCGTCACCGGGAGCCGCGCGCGCTGACGGGACCTTTCGGGGGACACGGAGCGAAAGCTCCCCGGATCTGGCGGGGATGTCAAGGATCAACCGCCGACGGGCGTCGACGACGCTCGGGCGGCATTCGCCGGAAGCTGGAAGACCGAGTCAATCGGTCGACGCGAGGGGCTCCATCCCCCGCGCCCCGAGCGCCACGAGGTAACCCGACGGTACGCCCGAGCAATGGCCACGCGCGGCGCACGTGCCGCACCCCGCTCCGAACCTCGTTCCTTCGCGCCCTTTCATTCGATGGGCCGGGGCGATCTTCCGGCGGAGCGGCGCGGGCACCGCGCACGGGGGGACCCCGACCACCGACTGGATGGCGCCGAGGGCCTCGCGCGGAGCCCGCTCGAGAGCGCGGCGGAGCTCGTCGAGCGGCGCGAGCACGTTGAGCGCCGGGCCCATGGCCTCGTCCGGGATGAACGCCTGGAGCGATAGCGGGAGCCGGCGCGCTGACAGGAACGACAAGGTCTCGGGCAGCGTGCGGAGCGCGCGCCGGCTGAGCACCACCGTGAGCAGGATGGGGACCCGCGTGGCCTTCAGGTTGTCGAGCGCCGCGAGCAGCTCCGCGTGGGCGTCCGGGGCGCCGACCATGGCGTCGTGCTCCGCTGCATCACTTGATTGCAGGGTCGTCGCGATCCACTCGAGCCCAGGCAAGGCCGCGACGCGGCGCGTGAGCTCGGGCGAGGAGAAGCCGAGCGAGGGCCCCTGGAGTCGGAGGCGCGTGTCCGGGCGGCGCTCGAGCGCAGCGAGGATCTCCGGGCGGCGCGGGTGGCGCGTCCAGTCATGCCCGGTGATCGTGAGCGGGACCTTCGGCGCGAGGTCCGCGAGCGCGTCGACGAGCGCCGCGAGCGCGCCGGAGCCGACGAGGTCGAGGCCGAGCTCCTGCGAGCGGCGGAGCAGCGACGCGAGCTGCCGGCTGGGAAAGCGGCCCCTGCGCCGAGGCTCCTCGCAGAACTCACAAGCCTGGGCGCAGGGGTTCTCGAAGTAAAGCTGCACCTCGTCGAGGGAGCCCGAGCGCCGGATCTCCTCGGCGAGCACGGCCCGAACGGAGCCGGCCACGGTCTTGTGGAACGGCAGTGCCGCGGCGATCCGGAGCGCGAGCTGCTTTTCGCGGAAGAAGACAAAGCCGCTCATGGCATCGCCCTGGGCCTCCGGGGATCGAGCCGGAAGGTGAGGACCTCGAAGGAGGACCCCTGCGCGATCCCCTCGGGGGGAGGCGCCCCGAGGGGCTCTTCGACCATGAACGAGCGCACCTGATCGTCGCTCCCGCGGCGCACGGCCCCGCGGAAAAACAGGAATCGACCGTCGGACCAGAGCACGACGTGCGCGGTGTCGCCCTCGCGCAGGCGCACCGCGAGCGAGGGCGCCGCCGCTCGGAAGGCCGCAGCGAACGCACGGGCCATGGCGGCATCGGCCCAGCGGGGCGCGAGCAGCTTGGGCAGCGACGCGCGCAGAATCGAGGGGATGACCTCCGCGCTCGTCTCCGGGGCGCGCGCCTCTTCTTCGAGGCGGTGCGCGCCGCCGCGGCAGCGGCTTAGGAACGAGTAGATCTCGGCCTTCGTCTCGAAATGGCGGCGGAGGCCGAGCATGCTCGACGGGGAAAAACCCCCGAGCCCGCCCCGCGAAGCGCGTCCCTCGAGCCAGGCGCTTCGCAGCATCATCTCGCTCTCCTCGAGCATCGGCGCGCGCTCCTCCCAGGTGAGACCACCAATCTCGTCGTACATGAGCGAATCGGGCGACTTGCGGAAGCGCCCTTCCCCTTCGAGCGAGCGAGGCCCCCGGACGCGGACGCCGTACCGCTCCGGCTTCCTGCCGATCGGCGAGTCGGCCGTGAGGTAGAACGAAGAGGGCGCGAGATCGTCGATGGCGAAGGCGTTCTGCCGGATCCAATCGCGCGTCTCCTCGAACTCCGCGCGCGTCTCGCCGGGAAAGCAGGAGAGCAGGTTCACGCGGACCATGATCTCATGGCGGTGCGCCTCGAGGACCATCTCCGTCGCTTGCTCGGGCCGGTGCCCTTTGACCATCGCCTTCAGCACCCGCGCCGAGGCCGACTCCACGCCGATCGTCAGGCCCGCGCAGCCGGCGCGCGCCATGAGCTCGAGATCCCCCGGCTCCGAGGGGCGCACGCGGTACGAATCGGACCAGCGCAGATCGAGGCGCGCCGCGAGCAGGGCGCGCGAGAGTTCCGCCGCGAGCAAGTTCGCCTGCGCGTTGAAGAAGAGAAACTCGCGCGTCTGCCAGCGCTCCGAGAGCTCCGCGAGCTCCCGCACGACCTGGTCGATCGGCTTGTGCTCCTGCGTGCCGCCCGTCTGGCAAAATGCGCAGGAGAACTGGCATTCGAATGTAAAAAAATACGGCAGGACGAGCGACGCGCCGAGCTCGCCGCGATAAGCCGGATAGGTGGCCCCTTCGGCGCGAACGATGTCGCGGCGATAAAGGTCGAGATCATAGATCGAAAAATCGGGCGCTGGCCAGTCCGCGGGGGACGGGGCCTTTCGCATGCCGCCCCGCACGAGCGTGACGATCTCCGTGTTCGGCTCGAGGGGACCTCCACGCCGGTGCTCCGGGAGGTCCAGCAGCGCGGCGAAGGCGCGACGGATCTGCGCGGGCGTGCTGGCATTCGTGACGATATCGGCGCCGATCGCGCCGCTCGTCTCGAGGAGGGCGCGGAGGTGCTCGACGGCGACGCCGCCCACGATGATCCGCTTTCCCCAGCGGCGCTTCATTTCGCAGGTGAGGACAGCGACGAAGGGCACCTGGCTCCCGCGATCGATGGAGACCGCGACGAGGTCCACGCCCCGGCCGGGCTCGTCGAGGCGCTCGAAGATCCCGTCCATCACGACGTCGATGCGCGCGTCGCGTTCGCCCGCGAGGTGCCGCTCGACGAGCGCCGGCGCCACGAGCGGCGCGACATCGAGGTCGAGCGGCGCCTTGACAAGATCGAGGGCGAGATCGACCGCGCGCCCCACGAGCCCGAGCGAGGCCATGCTCGCCGCGACGACCGCGGGCCCGAGCGGCGGAAAACGAAAGACGAGGTGCGCCTCCGGGGCCGAGAAATCCGGCGGAAGCACGAAGAGCACGTCGCGCGGGCGAGGGACGCTGGCTGTCAATCGGGTCTCCCGGATCGAGCGTACCACTGACCTCGCGCCCCGTCTCTCCTCGACCTGCTCGCGGTCCTGGGGTGGGCGTGGGTTCCTGGAGTTCGACTTCATCCTCACCGCACTCTCCGTCGGCGTCGCGAGCATGTGCGTTGTTTACCGTACCACATGCCGAGGAGGGCTTCGGGGGGCGTCATGCGCACGTGGACCGGCTTCCCACTCCCGCGTGGCGTGAAGCATGCCGTGCTGGGTGCCGACGCGTACGACGTCGAGGCGCGCTTCGAGGTGGACCAGCGTCTCCTCGCTTCGTCTGCCGCGGAAGCGGCGAACGCGCGCGCAAAGTCACCGGCCGGCGCTCCCCGTTCCAGTAGCCCGCGAGGCCCAGCGTTCCCGCGCCGAGGAATCAGCCACTCGGACGAATCGAGCGCGTGCCCAATCCAGAGGAGCGCAAACGGCACATTCCAGGCATCGGAGGAACACGGCTTGGGAGCGGGCGCAGGGGCATGCACGGGAGCGGGCTCCGACGCCTCTGCCCTCTCTGGCAAAGCGAGGCCCCCGAGCACCGCGTCCGCGAGCCACCGCAGCACGGCGTTCCTGCGATACTCTGCTCGTACCATCCAGAGCCACAGCTCGTCGGGGAACGGTTTCGGCGCATCCGAGGGTACGCGCAGGAGGCACGTCTGCACGAATCGACGAGAATGCGCGTTCAGGGCCGGATCCGCCAGCGCAGCCCGCGCAGCGGTATTCCACGCAGGATCGCCGAGACTCCGGTGGATCCGCATCCCCCCGCGCCCGCGATCCTCAGCGCAGCGGCGAGCTCCACGAGCGCCGCCGAGCCCTCACGCCCCGATGAGCGCGACGGCATCGACGACGTTGTGGGAAGGCGCGGCGTGCATAGGGGAGGCCCGCGGAATCAGATACGCACAGGATCGAGCTGCTGCCAAGCGTAATATGGCGACGACGACGATTTCGCAATTCCCGTCCAGCCTGCCTTGGCGATCAAGGCAACGCTTCCCAGTCACGCAAACGGCCATGCCTTCCGAGAAGAGGGATGCCCCCTCGGTGATGACGTCGCGGCGAACGCTTGCCCTCGAACTTGGCCCGACCGAGACAGTTGCGCGATCATGCGTACACCCGGGCCCCACGATGGGGTCGGTTGTGTGGGGGCTGATCGCGTGAAAGCGTGGATTCGGAGGCGCGCCCAGCGGCGGCGCGATGGGCGGCTGGTCTTCGTCACTTCGGTGGTCTTCGATGCCGTCCTGTTCGGCGAGCTTTGCGAGCACGTCCAGGAGGAGGGGCAGCGGAGCGCGATGATCAATGAGGCGCTCCGCTATGCGCTGGGAGCGCCGGGGTGGGTCGAGAGTGCGATGGCGAGGCTCTTTCCCGATACGGAACCGGCCTCCGTGGCGGCCCCGAGCTCACGGCGCGGGCCACCGTCGCCACGCAGGCTGGCCCCAAGCTCGCGGCGTGGGGGGCCATCGTCATCATCACTCCGGGGGCCGTCAT
Source organism: Polyangium spumosum (assembly GCF_009649845.1). NCBI lineage: Bacteria > Pseudomonadati > Myxococcota > Polyangiales > Polyangiaceae > Polyangium > Polyangium spumosum. The sequence continues at coordinate 802,081 of NZ_WJIE01000006.1, read as the reverse complement.
CACGGGCAGCGTCGTCGTCACGGTCGACGCGTGAACGACGATACTGAGCAATCGGGAGGCTGTGCCCCACCGTTTGCCCGCTACGCGCGCTCCTGCGAGGGTCGTCCCTGTTGAACGGAACGCCACAACTCGAGTTTCCCCGCGCCCACTGCCCCGTCCGCGCCATCAAAACCTATCGTGGCCCAGTCCAGGCGTGGCGAGACCGCAGAGTCGGAAGCACAGCTCAAAATCAACATCCCGCCCGGGGTGAAACGCGAACTCAAGCGTGAGGCCGTCGATCTTGACGTCCCAATGAAATGGTACGCGCTGCGAATTCTCGAGCGCCGCCTGCCCTGGGCGGCGATGGTCGAACTCGAGGAACGCGCCAAGGAGGAGGGCATGACCTACCAGGATTTCCTCCTGAAAACTCTACGAAAGGCGGGCGTCCTCAAGCGGTAAATGACGTTTGTGTCTTTGTACTTCGTCCACGACCGCTTCGGTTTTGCCGGGGCGGATCACGGTTGCCCTGATCATTCGGACCACCCGAGCGAGCCGAGCCTGCCGCGCTTGCTCACGTGCCGTCCGGCTGCCCGTCAAGCAGGACGGGTTTGCCCGGCGCCCGCCTCACCGCGACCCATAAGAAAAATTTGGAAAATCATGACAGACCCAAATCACGGCGACATGACTGTTCATTGGCACATCGCTGAATGCGCCTCTGGGCGCGCCATCATCCACGATCAGAACGGCCTGGTTGTTGCGGAGGTTGTTGCCGCCGACGCAGAGCTCGTGGCCGCCGCACCAACTCTGCTGGGCTACCTCGCGGGTCTTCTCGATGATCCACTGGCTACCATTTTCGACGACCTCTCCAACCAGGAAGGCATTGTCGCCAAGCTGTTGAAGAGAGGCGGCACAGGAGCTGTAGAAGGCTGAGCGAATGGAGGAAGCATAATTATATATTCCTTCCTTCGCGCCCTCGCGCGAGATCCTCCAGTCCGAGCGCCGCCCACATCCACTCCGGATCATACCCGACCGTTCCCTCCGCCACCGCCCGCTCGTACATCACCTCCAGGTCCTCGATCATCCTGGCCACACGCGGTCGCAGCGCCTCGACCTTCGCCGCCGCCCGAGGCGTTTGCCCGTCGAGCATGGGAATCGGTTCGTCGACCCACCTTTCGTAATGCTCCCGGTAAAACAGCGCGAGCGCTTCGCGTGCCGGCCCATCGAGCGCCTCTGACTGCGCCGCGGATGCGCGTCCGTGACGAGGTGAAGCTTCGCTCATACCTCGCTCCACGTCTTCGTGCTTCGTGACGCGGTATCGCACCGCCTCGCCCGCAAGTCCTTCCACGAGCGTCCGGGCACGCTCGCCGCGCTCGCGCGAGTTGGTCTGAATTTCCAGCCGAGCGCCTTCGATGCGCATTGAGGCGATGACAACCTCTCCCGCCTGCTGACCGCCGCTTCCGACCCACCTCCAGCACTCCGCGTCGTCGTCCCGGTGAAGCTCCGACGCATGGTCGAGCGCGGCGGCGAGCTTGGCCTCATCGAGCACGTCGAAGTATGTCGTCGTGAAGAGGAGACGGTCGCCATCGTGGTTGACGAGCGTCGGCTTTTTTGGGTTGAACCAGACCTCGAAGAAGAAGGGGGCGAGGCTCGTCCGGAAATCTGCGCCATCGAGTTCGGCGCGAGCCTTTTCGAGACCCATGATCAGCCAGCTCCGGAGGTGGCTTGGGAGCGGTAAGATGCCGCCATCGAACTCCGGAAACCCCGACGCGCCCCTGGCGAAGACCCGCGCGGCGACGAGGTCCCATGGGCGCACCGCACGCGAGGCGCTCCGCTCGCGGACACGGGTCTCGCCGCCATCGAGCACGTTGCGAACGGTGACGCTTTCGCCCGGCTCGACCGCGATGATGTCATAAAGCAGCATGGCGCTCGCGCGGCCCATCTCGAGGTAGCTACGTTCGCCCGCGCGGAGGTCACGAGCATGGGCGAGGAGGTGTTCGGCCAGCGTGACCCCCGCGCCATTCCGCGCGTCGAAGAAGAGCCACCACTGGAAAACACATTCCGCCATGTCGCGCAGGATGGGATTTGGGTACTTGTCGCGCAGGGGCAGGAGGTCGCCCCAGAACCTCTCCCGCGACCCCTCCAGCTCGTCTTCATCAACCCAGTCGAGCAACCGCTCGAGCGTGGATAGACGATCTGCCGTCGTATACGCCCCGGCGGCGGTCGCGAGGCAGCACTTCTTGTACTTGCGTCCACTTCCACAGGGACAGGGTTCGTTGCGTCCGATCTTCGCCATCGGGGACAAACCTACCCGATCCGCGGCGACAAGGGAAGGGCAAGGTTTGTCGCTGCCGTCGCGGGGTTCGCCCAGGAACCTCCTTGCTCCAAGGGGGCGTCGGATCGGCTGGGCTGCCGGGCGCACCCCAAGCTCGCGATGTGGGGCGGGCCCCAAGCTTCGCGACGTGGGGCGCCGTCGTCATCGATCACTGCGGGGGCCGTCGTCGCGGGCTGCGCCGTCGTCGCGGTCGAGGCGCGAACGACGAACCCGATTGAACCGGCCTAAAGGCGGCGAACGCCCACGAGGCAACGGGGGCCAGGCACGCCGCGCACGGGATGCCGGAAACGCGCGCGACCTCCCGCACGGGAGACGGGGGCGCGGCAGGGGACACGGCAGCGCCGGGGCCGTGGCCTCGGGCGATGGCGGCGTCGATCGCTCGGGAGACGGCGTTGCCGAGGTCGCCGCCGTCTGCGGGCGTTGTTCCCGCACGAGGAAGCCCGCCGATACTCGATGCGCTGCCGTCATCACCAGGCACGCGGCCACAATGGCGCTCGGGTCCGACGCGGGCACCGCCTTGACCGTGTCCAGCGTCGACCCCCACCGGCAATCGTCACACACCGCCGGACCAGCGCACGAGCCGCCGCCACGAGGCCCCGATCCGCGAGAAGCGCTTTCCCGAGCTTGAACCCGCGCAGCGTCCCAAGCAGGCTCCATGCAGCCGCGCTCCACTCGATCACCGGCCGGCGCTCGCCATTCCAGTAGCCCGCGAGGCCCAGCGTTCCCGCGCCGAGAATCAGCCACTCGGACGAATCGAGCGCGTGCCCGATTCAGAGGAGCGCAAGCGGCACGTTCCACGCATCCGGCGGACACGCCTCGTGAGCCGACGCTGGGGCATGCACGGGAGCGGGCTCCGACGCCTCTGCCCTCTCCGGGAAATCGAGGCCCGCGAGCACCGAATCCGCGAGCCACCGCAGCACGGCGTTCCTGATCTTCCCCCGCTCCCGTGGACAAACGCACTATGCCGCAAACGCAGCCACTTGTGCTCTCAATTCGAACTCGACCGGGCTCAAGTGCCCGAGGTACGAGTGCCGCCGGGCGTGATTGTAGAACCGCTCGAGGTAGTCACCGATCGCTGCCGTCGCGGCATCCCGGGTCGGGAAGCGCGTCGCGTCGACCAGCTCGGCCTTGAGGGTCGCGAAGAAGCTCTCGGCGACGGCGTTGTCCCAGCAGTCGCCGGTGCGGCTCATGCTCGCGACGATGCCGCGCTCTCGCAGCGCCTTCCGGTAGTCCTCGCTGGCGTAGGGATTGCCGCGGTCCGAGTGGTGCAAAAAGCCCCGGCTTCGGCCTGCGTGCGCGTAGCGCCCGCTCGAGCGCTGCGAGCGCGAGGGCGCGGTCGTTCTGCTCCCTCATTGCGAAGCCGACGACCCGCCGCGAGAACAGGTCGAGGATCGTATCGTAGCCAAATACAGCCAGCCCTAAACGCGAACTTCACTCGCTCTCCTTCGCGAAGAAGGCCGTCGCTTTTTTTTAAGATTTCCCTCTCCATCTGCAGCCGCTTGTTTTCACGCCGTAGCCGCACGAGCTCCTCGCGCTCGGCGCCCGTGAGGGTCTCGGGGGGTTTCTCCCCGACGTTGGTCTCTGCAGCCCTCACCCACTCACGTAGCGCCGTTTGAGTAAGATCCAGATCCTTCGCGACCTTCGTGATGCTCCGGTCCCCGACCTGACAGAGACGAACCGCCTCTGCCTTGAACTCCGCGCTGAACGACCTCCGTTTCCGCCTCGCCATGGAACTCTCCTTAGCGCATCTTCGCGCCTCTGGGTTTGTCCACGGAAGTGGGGGAGGATCAGCCCCCGGCTCCGTCGACGAAACGGACAGCGGGGCCGACATCGTTGGGTTCCCCTTCCCGCCCATCGACGCCCCCGCGGTCGGGACGATCCCAAAAGTAGCCGCCGCTCTACGCTATCGCTGGAACGGCCCGCTCGAGGACCTCGATTTCGCAAAAAGCCGCTACAAAGCCGCCGAGGAGCCACTCGGCGCCAGTGGAAAAGCCGCTTTTATTTTGCGGGGGGGTCCACCTGGAACCTGTGGCGGGTCGACGTCGAGCGTGTCTCCGAGGGGGCGCCCGACGTGTTTTCGCAGGGTTACGGGAGGGGGACGCGGAGCCGAGAGCCCGAAAAACCCAAAAGTGGTTACCTCAAGCGGCTCTTCTCGAAGTTGGGCCGGCGAATCCAGGGGGTAATCGGGGATTTTTTCACTTTTCACGTGGCTTTTGGTTGTTTGTCCTGGCTGACGCGCGAGCGGCACGGCCTTTGCGCTGGGCCACGAGGGGCAGGAAGGCAGCACGGAGGGTAGGGTCAAGTGCCCTGGGGGGAGGGCGTGGAAGGTGCGCGAGGACGCTCGGGGGCGCGCTCGAATCGGTCCCGGGGGGCGGATCGACGAAAAAGTGGTTACATGGAGCGGCTCTTCTGGTGCTTGGTCCTGCGAAACAAGGGGGTGGCGATGCCAAAACCCACTTTTGCAGTGGTTTTCTGTTGTTTGTCTTGGCCACCAATCGAGCGATACGGGCGCCCGCTACCAGCGCCGAGGTGAAACCAGCAATTCCTCCTGGTACTCGCTTGTCAAAACGCTACATTCGAGGGAACTGGGCTACACAGGTCCCGAGGCCGCTCCGCTCCGGTTGCGTGAGCCCCTCCCGCCTCCAGCCCGATGACCAGCAACGCGGCGCTTCGGGCGACCGAAGGTGCCGGGGAGGTGCAGCCAATGAGCGTTTCGATCGTACCCCCGTCGATGGTCCCTTCGAGTCCCCCGGATTCCTCTCTCCGGTCCACGAACTCCGTCACATCGTCGACAGGACCACGCTCGGCGCCTCCCGTTCGGCCACGCCCAAGCCCTCCGCCGAGTTCCTGGCGGCCTGGTGCACGCGGGCCAATGAGTGCACGGCGAGCGGGCGCAGCTCGCGAGACGCAAGCGCGTGCCTTATGAGAGCCGAGAGTACGAGGCAACTCGGGCAACATCGGTCCGACGGTGCGTCTTCGTCGCCATCACCGGACGCATGCCAGTTCAGCGATACGATTGTAGACATCGTGAGCGATCTGCTCGTGACGATGGCACGCGAGGAGGAGGGAGAGGAGTCGTGAAGGGGTTACAATCGTGGGACGATGGCTCTCCGCCGCCGGCACGCTGGTGGGCCTTCTACGTGCGCGTCACGAGCGAGGAGAGCATGAAGAGGGATCTCTCGATCCCGAACCAGTGCGCCCGCTCTCGCGAGATCGCACGCCTACGCGGCTGGCAGGACTACCGTATCTACGTCGAGCCCCGGAAGGTCTCGGCCGAGCTCTGGACCGAAAAGCGGCCTGCGCTGAAGGAACTCCTCGACGACATCGCGGCTGGGCGGATCCAGGGGGTTTGCGCGCGCCACACCGACCGCCAGTGGAGGAACAACGAAATCCAGGCACGGATCCTGAGCGCGCTCCGAGCCCATGGAGTCCAGCTCTGGGACTTCAGCAACCAGTTCGACTACAAGAGCGCACACGGGCGGTTCTCCCTGCAGGTGTTAGGTGCTGCTTCGGAGCTCGAGGTCGGGCTGGCGGCAGAGCGGATCCGCGAGATGAAGCGGGGCAAGGCCCTGAAGGGCAAGGTGGGCGGCGGTCCCGCGCCCTTCGGGTACACGTCGCAGGCGCGTCGCATCAAGGACCTGGAAGCAGCGGGGCTGAGTCGCGACGAAGCCTACCGGAAGGCGTGCCTCGACTATCCGGTCGGCAAGTGCTGGTATGTCGATGCGAAGGAAGCGGAGATCGTTCGTCTCATCTTCGAGCTCTACACGTCGCACGAGTATCGCTATGGCTGCAAGCGTATCGCCCTGTACCTGAACCACCGCGGGTACGTCAGTCGTACGGGGATACCCTTTCGCGCGGTCTTCGTCCTCAAGATCCTCGACAACCCGGTCTATGCCGGCTTCACCACATTCGACGAAGCCGCGTACGCGGACCGCGTGCCCTCGCAGCTGCCACGCAGCAAGCAGACCCTATACCAGGGAGAGCACGAGGCTCTCATTACGCACGACATCTGGAACAAGGCGCAGCAGATTCGGGCGATGGAGAGCAGGAGTAAGCGGGTCCGCGAAGGGCGGCCAAGTGGCGAAGTTTTTTCGCTCACTGGTATCCTCCGCTGTCCGGAGTGCGGCAGTCCGATGATCGGGAAGGCCGCCAGCCGCAATCGCTACTACATTTGCCACCAGCGACATGCGAGCGGCGCGGGGGTCTGTGCGTTCCCCCTGGTGCGAGCCACGGACTTGCAGCAGACCGTGTGGACGTGGGTGCACGAGTTGCTCTCGTCCCCCGCGCTCGTGTTGCCATCTCTCGCGGAGTTGAACCGGAAGCTCGAGGCGGAACAACCCGAGGCGCGGCGGGCGCTCGATGCAGCGAAGCGGCAGCGCGACAAGCTCAAGGCCACGCTCGCGAAGTACTTCCGCACGTTCGAGGCATCAACGGACATCGAGCCCGATCGCGCGTTCGTCGAGCGTGTGCGTGAGCTCCGCGCGGAGCTTCAGACCGTCGAGACGGAGATCGGGACGCTCGAGCCGCAAGTCACGCGGGCGACGCCGAAGCTCGGCGTCGCGCAGGTGCAGCAGTACCTGGCGAAGCTGCGCGAGCGCATGAGTGGACGGGCGGAGCTTCAGCGTGCGCTCTTTCAAGACCTCAAGAGGGAGCACGACTTCCAGGTCTGCATGGTCTCTCCAACAGAGCTCACCCTCTCGCTCGCGCTCCCGCTCCGTGAGATGGCGATGGAAAAAGACCCGGCAGTCCAAGTTGGCCAGCGGGTGGTCACCGTACTGAGAAACAAGGGCAGGCAAGAGGGGTCAAGGGGCCATGGCTCTACCGAACTACGAGTATCAGAGCGAGTTCGTCCACAAGTACATCCTGCAAGGACGCAAGGAAGGGCGCAAGGAAGGGCGCGAGGAAGGGCGCCTCGAGGGCCAGCTCGGGCCGCTCGTGCACCTGTTCGAGCGCCGCTTGCGCCGGAGCCTGAGCCCCGAGGAGCGCGCGCTCCTGGCCACGAGGGTACGCGATGAGGGGGCCGACCGGGTCAGCGACCTCATCTTGGACCTGTCCGCGGAGGCGCTGGCCCAATGGCTCACCTCCAAGGACGACCGCTGATCGCCGAACGTCCAGCCTGACGCGATTCTCTCGAATCCGGAGGGCCCCGTGACCGCCGGTCTGCCTCTTGCATTCGTGAACCCCGGGAGGGGGTTCGCGTCATGCTGGCACTCACGTACCACGGGCCGAAGCGGGTCTTCGTCGAGGAAAATCCCGAGCCGCGGATCGAGCATCCGAACGACGTCGTCCTGCGGGTGACGCGGGCGACGATCTGCGGGTCCGACCTGCACCTGTACAATGGTTACGTGCCCGATACGCGCGTCGGCACGATCTTCGGCCACGAGTTCACCGGCGTCGTCGAGGAGGTCGGGCCCTCGGTCGCGAGCCTCGCGCGCGGCGACCGCGTGGTCGTGCCCTTCAACATCGCCTGCGGCGCGTGTTTTTTCTGTCAGCGCGAGCGGACCTCGATCTGCGAAAACACGAACCCGCTCACGAAGGTCGTCGGCGGCGTGTTCGGGTATTCGCATACGACCGGCGGTTACCAGGGCGGACAGGCGGAGCTCGTACGGGTCCCCTTCGCCGACGTGGGGCCGATGAAGATCCCGGACGACCTCTCCGACGAGGACGTGCTGTTTCTCTCCGATATCCTCCCCACCGGATACCAGGCCGCGGAGATGGGCGACATCACGCCCGAAGACACGGTGGCCGTCTTCGGCTGCGGGCCCGTCGGGCTCTTCGCCCAAAGGTGCGCCTGGCTCATGGGCGCGAAGAGGGTCATCGCCATCGATTCCATCGATTACCGCCTCGCGTTCGCCCAGAAATACAACCGGGTCGAGATCGTCGATTTCAAGGAGCACCCCGACGTCGTCTCGCGCCTGCTCGAGATGACCGACGGGCGTGGTCCGGACGTATGCATCGAGGCGGTCGGCCTCGAAGCAAAAGGGTCGCTCCTGCACGGCGTCCTCGGCAAGATGCTCCGCGTCCAGGCCGGCTCGCCCATCGCGCTCAACTGGTCGATCCAGGCGGCGCGGCGCGGCGGGAGGGTCTCGATCATCGGCGTCTACGGCCCGCCGTGGAACCTCGTGGACATGGGCTCGGCGATGAACAAGGGCCTGACGATCAAGGCCGGGCAATGCGACGTCAAGCGCTACATGCCCCGCCTCGTCGAGCACATCCGAGAGGGGCGCATCGACCCGAAGGCGCTCATCACCCATCACGTGCCGCTCGAGGAGACCGCCGAGATGTATCGCATCTTCAATGCCCGCGCGGACGGGGTCCTCAAGGTGGCGCTGATTCCACCCGGGGCCAAGTGAGCTTTCAGGAGGGAGGGGACCATGGGCAAGATGAACCATCGATCAAACGACCTGCCCTTCTGGGGCGCCGATCTCGGGCCGGAGGACAGGCCCGGCGTGCCACGCGAGACCAGCCCGCATCCGATGGGAAACACGCCCGCGCAGCAGCCGCTCGAAGACGCGGCGCGGACGCGCCCGGAGAAGACCCGGATGACGCCCGTCTTCAGCACGGCCCTCCCGCCGCGAGGCCTCGCCGGCAAGCTGCGCCTCATTGCGTATGCCATTCCCGACCATCACACGAGCCACTGGATGCTCGTCCTCGCGGCCGATCGGGTGGACGTGATCGAGGGCCTCATCCGCCGCCGCCCGTAGACAGAGGCCTGATTCAGCGCCGCCGCGCGCTCCATTTGACAGCCTCCCCCGGCCTCGCGAGAATGTCCTTCCTCGCATGTCGAGCGCCCTGCCCGAAGCTGTACGCCGGCTGACCGACCTCCCCGACGCCGAGCGGCACATCGGGGCGTTCTGGCTCGTCAGGCAGCTCGGCCGCGGTGGGTTCGCGCCGGTCTGGCTGGCCGAGGAGACGGCGGGCACGACGAAGCTCAGGCTCTCGGCCGTGAAGCTCTTCGCGCTCGACGCAGGCGGCGAGGCGGGCAGGCAGGCGATCATCGACGAGGCGGCGCGGCTCTGTCGCGTCGAGCACCCGAACGTCGTGCGCTTCTACCAGCTCCCCGTCGACGAGGCGCGAGGCGTGATCGGGCTCGCGATGGAGTACGTCGCAGGCGAGTCGCTCGGCGAACGGCTGCGCGACAAGCAGACGCTCTCGGTGCGCGAGACGATCGACGCCGGCATCGCGATCGCCTCCGCGCTCGTGGCGGTGCACGGCGCCGGGCTCGTGCACCGCGACATCTCCCCCGCGAACGTGGTCGTCGACGTGGCCCTGCTCGGCACGCCCGCGGCCTACAAGCTGATCGATTTCGGCATCTCGGCGGCGTCACCCACGGCCACGCCGGGAGAGTCCATCCCCCCGGTGCGATCGAAGATCCCGAGCGTGCCGGGCACGCCGCCCGATCGCCCGAGTGATCGGGGGTTTCGTTCGCCGCTCGAGGCGATCGGGGGCAAGCGCGGGTTCGTCGATCCCGTCTGCTGGCGCGACCTCTCGCCCGCGACGAGCGCGAGTGATCTGTATGCGCTCGGCGCCGTGCTCTTCGTGTGCCTCGTCGGTCGCACGCCCGCGGCAGGCCGGGGCTCGCTCGACGAGGACGTGCTCCACGGGCGAAGGCGGCCGCCACGCGTGGCCGAGGTGGTGGCGGAGATCCCGGCCGCGCTCGGGGATCTCGTCGACACGTTGCTCGCGCCCGAGCCGGAGGAGCGGCCGAGATCGGCCGAGATCGTGGCGATCGAGCTCGAGCGCATCCGCAGCGCGCTCGTGGGTCGGAGCCGCGCGCTGCCGCCCGAGGAAGACGGGCCGTTTCGTGGGCTCGAGCGGTTCGAGAAGGAGCATCGCGACGTGTTCTTCGGCCGCAGGGTCGAGGTCGCGGCGGCGCTCGAGGTCTTGCGCACGCGGGGCCTCGCGGCGCTGCTCGGGCCGAGCGGGAGCGGCAAATCGAGCCTCGCGCGGGCCGGCATCTTGCCCGCGATCGCGGAGGGCGCGCTCGGCGGTCCGCGGCAGTGGGAGACGGTGCTGATCTCGCCGGGCACCGATCCGCGGCAGGTGCTCACGACCGCGCTCTTCCACATGGGCATCGATCCGAAGCGCTCGCCGGAGGAGGCGGCCGCGCGGGTCGAGGCGTGGCTCGCGCAGAGCAAGCGCGGGCTCGTGCTGCTCGTCGATCAGCTCGAGGAGATCGCGACGCTCGCGCAAGGGCCTGGCGGCAAGAGCCAGACGTGGACGCTCGACCTGCTCGCGCGGCTCGGCGAGCGGCCCTGGCCGGGGCTACGCGTCGTGGTGACGGCGCGGCGCGACTTGCTCGATCCGATCCTCGCGCACGAGCAGGTGGGCCGCGTGATCACGCGCGGCGCGGTGCTCGTCTCGCCGCTCGGATCGGCCGCGTGGGGCGAGGTCATCGACGCGGCGTTCGAGAGCTACGGCTACACGTTCGAGGATCCGCGGCTGCGCAAGGAGCTGCTCGAGGCGCTGGAGACGACGGCGGGCTCGATGCCGCTCGTCGAGTTCGCGCTGCGCGAGCTCTGGCGGAGCCGCGCTCGCGAGAAGAGGCTCATCACGCGCTCGTCCTTGCGCGCGATCGAGTTCTCGGGGGCGCTCTCGCGGCACGCGAACGAGACCCTGGATCGCGCGGTGAAGGAGGCCGGGACGGAGCGGGTGGTGCAGCGCGTCTTGCTCTCGCTCACGACGCCGGAGGGGGCCCGCATGACGCGGCCGATCGGCGATCTCGTGCGCGAGTTCGGGCCCGCCGCGCGCGCGGTCGTGCAGGTGTTCTCGGAGGCGCGGCTCGTCCTGCGCGAGACGGAGCGGCGCAAGGACGGCGAGGTCGAGCTCGTGACGCTCGCGCACGAGGCGCTGCTCGTGCACTGGGGGAGGCTCCGGGACTGGGTCGCGAGCGAGCGGGAGGAGCGGCTCGTCATCCAGGATTTCGAGGACGCCGCGAAGGTCTGGGATGAAGAGCTCGACCCGGAGCTCCTCTGGCGGAGGCGCCGGCTGCTCTTGCTCGAGGAGATCCTGCGGATCCGGGGAATCCGATTGGAGGGCGCGGCGAAACGGTTTTACACGGCCAGCGTCGCGGCGGCGCAGCGGAGCCGGATCCTCGTGGCCGTGGCGGGCATCCTCGCGGGGCTCGTGGCGTTCGGGGCGGGGACGGTGTACGTCGACCTTGAGGCGAAGCGCGCGCAGGCCGAGGCGGATACGTCACGGGCGAAGGCAGAGGCGGCGCTCGCGCTCGCGCGCGAGGCGAAGGCGCAGGCCGACCGCGAGCGGGCCGTCTCGGGGCAAAAGGAGGCCGAAAAGCGCGAGGCCGAGGCGAAGGCGGCGCTCACGGCGCTGAAGCTCGTGCAGGGATCACTCGCGCTGCAGGCGAAGACGGCGCCCTCGGCGCCGAAGGAGCCCACGGCGCTCGATTCGAGCGTGGTGCGGCAGCTCGACGAATACATCGTCCAGCAGGAGCGCGACAACGCCAAGCTGCCCGAGCCGCTCGAAGACCTGCTCCGGGAGACGGAGAGCATCCCGCCGCCCGTCGTGGAGCCCGGGCTCACGGGCCCCGTGACGGCGTTGCCGACGGCGACGCCGCGGAGCGATGGGCCCGTGGCGCCGTCGGTGGTGCGCGGGGAGGCCTATTCGAAGCTCGGGCACGCCAAGGTGCTCGCGGCCTCGTGCAAGCGCGAAGACGACGCCGAGCCGAAGGGCCACGGCAAGGTCGCGCTCGTGCTCGACCCGCGCGGGACGGTCTCGGCCGTCTCGCTCGACGAGCGATTCGTGGGGACGAAGGTCGGGGCGTGCGTGGATCGGGTGTTCCGGCAGGTGCACGTGCAGCCGTTCGAGGGAAAGCCGATCACGGTGCTCTGGTCGTTCGCCATTCCGTGATACCATCGATGGCATGAACCATCGACTTGGCTTTGTTTCGATCGTGATCGTCAGCTCGTTCTTCGCCGCTTGCACGCTCGGCGATTACCAGCCACCGCCGGGGACCGGGGGCGAAGGGGGCGCCGGCGCAGGGGAAGGAGGCACCGGGAACAACAGCGGCGTGGTCGGCGCGGGGGGAAGTGGCGGGGAGGGCGGCAAGGGCGGCGGGAGCAGCGCCAGCAGCAGCAGCGCAAGCAGCAGTGGCGCGGGCGGCAGCAATACGTGCGCGGGGAGTGAACCGCCGATCTGCTGGGAATTTTGCTCTCCCGCCCTCGTGAAGGACCCCACGTGTCATTCAGGCACGTGGAAATGCCCCCCAGACTCGCATATTTCGGAAAGCTGCACGTTGCCGTCGGGCTGCTGCCTCACGGACACGGATTGCCCGATGGAGCATGTATGCGTCGCGTACAGTTGCAAGCTGAAGGCGGTGTATCCCCAGTGCTGGCGTGACGAGGACTGTGAGAACAAACCGTGCCAGAATTCAAACCCCTGCCCGTGCGGTCTCGATTGCGGCATTGATTCGCCGGGCTCGTGCCTGTAAAGAGCCGCCGCGCCCGCGCTCAACCGCCCGCGCGGCCGAGCAGCCACGCGACGACCTGATCTTCGAGCCCGCCCGGCCCGGGAAAACCGAGGTCGACGCGGGCCGGAAAACCGACGTGCCCGCCGCGATCGATCCAGCGCACCTCGAGCGGCGGGCGCGCGCCGGAGAGCACGGGCCGGAGCGTATCGGCCGGGACCATGGGGTCGTGCTCGGCGGCCACGACGAGTGAGGGGACCTCGATTCCAGTGAGGCGCGGCGCGACGCTCGACTCGCCATAATAATGGTCCGCGCCACGAAAACCGAAGCGCGGCGCCACGATGTGCTCGTCCCAGTCGCGGATCGTGGCGATGCGGCGCGCCTCGGCGATCGGCAAGGGGACGGGCTTCCGCGCGGCGACCTCGGCGTAAATCTCCTTGATGGCCGCGAGGACGTGGCGCCGATACACGAGCCGCCCGGGCTCGTCGATGGCGCGGGCGCCCACGGAGAGGTCGAGCGGGGGGCATACCGCGGCGACGGCGCGGACGCGGGCGTCGAGGCCCTTCTCCGTCGCGGCGCGGAGGACGATGTGCCCGCCGAGCGAATAACCGAGGAGGAGGACCCTCGCATAACGGGCGAGCTCCGCGCTCGCGAGGGCGGCGTGGAGGTCCTGGGTGATGGCCGCGTGGTAGATGTCCTCGCCCGTGCGGTCGGAGCCCCGCAAATTCAGGCGCAGGCTGGCGAGGCCGGCCGCCTCGGCGGCGCTGGCAGCCGTGAGCACGTAATGGCTGCGGACGTCGCCCCCGAGCCCGTGGACGACGACGAGGAGGGTCTCCGAGGGCGCGTGGTGCAGGCGGCCCGAGAGGCGGACCTCCCCGTATTTCGCGTCCGGGACCGTCCATCGAAAGGGGACCGAAGCGGAGACGCGGCGCGGCGCGAGCGTGTGCCGCGCGACCGGGGCGACGGTGAACCAGTGGCCGAGGAGAGCGAAGACCCGGCTTTTTCCTACGTCCGTGCCATTCACGAGATCGGGACCTCCTCACCCGCCCGACGGCAACGTTTCCTCCCGTCGGGCCCGAAGACGTAGACGCCGTCGCCCACGCCGACGCTCACGGCCCGGCGCGGCGCGAGGTCGAGCAAAAGGAGCGAGCGCTGGTTCAAGCCGACACACGCGTGATGGCGGAACCTCCGCGCGAGGTAGGCGAGGTTGTCGATGTCGTCCGTTTGAATGCGCTCCATGCAATGCGGGAAGACCTGGAGGTCCTGCACGATGCCGAGGCCGCGGTCGTAGAGCTGGAAATCGCGCGGGGTCTCGGCGAAGTCGTCGTAGACGATGACACGCTCGCAGAGGACCATGGCGCCCGCGGAGACGGCGACGATCTGAGCGCCGCGGCGCAGGGCCTCGACGAAGACGTCGCGGAGGCGGAAGAAGCGGAGCGCGCCGAGCAGGAGATCGAGCCGGCCGCCGAAGAGGAAGATGTTGCTGGCGGAGAGGATCCGCGCCTCGAGCCGCTCCTTGGCGGCGCGAAACGCCGGGTGATAGAGGGCGCCGGCGGCGTCGAAGGCGCGGCGCTCGATATCGCCGAAGAGCTCGAAGAGGTGGTCGTCGTTCGATTCGAGCGTGTGGAAGGCGCGCCGGAGCTCACGCGCGAGGGCGTGGCGGGCGAGCGCGCGCGGGCCCGTGGGGTGCGTCATGTCGGCGAGCAAGCTCTGGAGGTCGGTATCGGGCGCCTCGGCTTTGGCCTCGCGCAGCGTGCGACGGAAGAGGTCGATCGTGTGGGCGTTGTGCTCGAGGTAAAACCTGCGCGCGGTGGCCTCGGCGCGGCGCAGCTCGCGGAAGGCCTCGGCGAGCTCGGGGGCCTCGGCGAGGACGCCGTCGAGCTCATTGAGCAGCGAGAGGTTCTCGTGGGCGCGATCGAAGCCGTGCTCGAAGGCCGAGGGGAACCCCGCGGCGTTGAGGGCGCGCTTGACGTGCCCCTCGTCGTACTCGTGCTCGGCCCAGCCCGCCGTGACGAGCAGGGTGCGCCGCGCCGCGGCGACGGCCGGGTCCTTGTGGCGGGACGTCGCGAGGAAGGGGGCCGCGGCCCGGACGAGCCATTCGTCGGACTCCGCATTGCCGTTGAAGAGGATGGCGCCGCGCATGCGGGGGATTGTACACGAAGTCGAGAGCGAGGCGAAGGCCTCGCAGCGCGAGCGGCGACCGGGCTCAACGCGGCGCGACCCACACCCCGTTCAGCATGACCCGGCGGACGTCGCGCAGGGCGGAGAGGCCCTCCCCGGGGTCGCCGCCGACGAGGATCAAATCGGCGATCTTGCCAGGCTCGAGGCTGCCCAGCCGATCCTGGATCCGCAAAAACCTCGCGGTCTCCAGGGTGGCGGCCGCGATGACCTCGCCGCGAGGGAGGCCCGCCTCGTGCAAGAGCTCCATTTCGCGGAAGTATGCATCTCCGCGCTCGGCGTGTGGCACCGCGGAATGGGAGCCGACCGCGATACGCACGCCGGCGCCGCGCGCGCGACCCACGAAGGCGAGCATCTTCGAGAACGCCCGGGCCTCGACCTCGCTCGTGCCGGGATCGCCCGGGCGCCGCTCGTAGACGGCGAGCGTGGGCGTGAAGAACGTACCCTCGGACGCGAGCAGGTCGAGGACCGCCTTCACGCGCGGAGAATCGAGATCGACGTCGCTCCAGAGCGCATAACGACCCGGGCCGCGGGCGGCGTTGTCCGCGAGGACGGCCTGCCGGAACGCCTCGGCCTCTCGAGGCGCGGCGATCGCCGTCCCGAACGAGGTGACGTGCTCGATGCCGTCGGTCCCGGCGCGCACGGCGTCGGCCGCGTCCACGATTTCGAGGTGCGCCATGGTGATGAGGCCCCGCTCGTGAGCGGCCTCGTTGACGGCCCGGATCGTGCCGAGCGGCAGTCGATAATAAATCTTGATGGCCGACGCGCCCCGATCCGCGAGGCGATGCACCGCGACGCGCGCCTCGGCGGGATCAAGGACGAGCAGCGCCTCGCTCGGATGGGCGGGCGGCGGCGCGTCGAGGTGCGGCCCCGTCAGAAAGAGGCGCGGAATCGGGGCGGCCGAGGCGCGCACCGGGTCGTAACCCTCGATCCAGGCGCCCGGATCGCGCAGCGAGGTCACGCCGCGCCGAAGGAAAAGCGCCGGCAGGGGGATGTCGCCGTCGAGGTGAAAATGCGCGTCGACGAGGCCTGGCAAGACGGATTGTCCCGCCGCATCGACGATCTCCGCGCCGGCAGGTATTTCCACGGAGTCGCGCGGGCCGACGGCGAGGATACGCCCGCCCCGGACGACCACCACCGCGTCTCGCACGGGCGGCGCGCCTCGCCCGTCGAAGAGCGTCGCGCCCGCGATCACCACCGTCTTTCCAGCCGGGGGCTCGGCGACACGATTGACCTCCCGGGCGGCCGGCAGGAAATCCATCCGTCCGCCGATATCGTGCTGGGCCGCCGCGGGGAGGGAGGCGCACCCGCCCGCGACGATGGCGGCGCCGAGCGTCCTGGCAATTCGTTGCATGGTGACCTCCTGGGCAAACGCGGAGGGATGCCGCGCCTGCCCAGGAAATCTAAGCCCGCGAAGCGCCCCCGCGAGCCCATCGGTCATCACTTCACGCCGAGAGCGCGAGGACGGCATCCTTGAAATGCCGAGCGAGCCGCTCGCCCGCGGCTCCGTCGGGCAAGCCAAGGGTCGTCACGAGCTCGGGGGCATTCCCGGCGCGGGCCTCGGCAGCGACGGCGTCGAGCGTCGCGAGGCGCGCGGCCTCGATACGCGCCCGCGCCGCCGCGTCGAGCCGCGGGCGAATCCATTCGTCGATGGCCCACGCGAGCGAGGCATGCCGGGCCTCGTCGAGCGCGATCCGGCGCATGGCGCGGCGGACGGCGGGATCCTTCGCGGCGCGCGCCTGCCACATCCCGACGAGCGCGCCGAAGGTCTCGCGCACGCAGCCCTCGACCGCATTGTCGAGCGCAATCGCCTCGAGCGACCGCGACGCTTGTTTCGCCACCGAGGGGGCGCGGAATCGACCGCCGTGACGGGAGGCGAGCCTGCGCATCACCCGCGCGTGCCGGACCTCGTCGCGCCGCGCGATTTCGGCGCGCTCGACGAGCGCGCGCGGGGCGCCGTGGTGCGAGAGCTCCGCGGCGAGAGCCCCGAAGGCGTCCACGCTCGCCGCTTCGAGGTGAGCGACGCTCGCGAGATAAGCGCCGACGCGGGTCGAGCCGCGGGCCTTGCGGCGCGCGAGCCCCGCGGGGCGCCGGCCGATACAAGCGCCGGCCTCCGACTCGATGACGGCGGATTCGACCTCCGTGACGTTGCCGTCCGCGTCGACGGCGAGGCGGTAGAGGGTGCGCTCGATCGGGTCGCAGACCGCGGTGTATTTCGTGCCGAGGACCTCGAAGCCCGAGCTCGCGGCCCGGACGCCGCCCTCGTCCGAGTCGTTGCAGGGAATGCGATACCCCGCGAGCGAGGCCGCGAGCACGGCTTCGCCTTCTGAATCGATGGGCCGGATCAAGGCGAGCACGGCCTCTTTCGTATCGAGGACGTCGACCGCGTCGGCGGCGTTCGTGACGAGGACGTGGCGCGGACAGAAATCGACGCAGTCGCCGAGCCGGAAGCCTTGCATGGACGAGGCGGCGTCGATCGCGGCCTCGCATGCGGCCGCGTCGGTCGCGGAGCCACACTTCTCCCCGAAGGAGTCGATCGGGCGCCGCTCGCCGATCCCTCCCTCGCCGATGTCCACGAGCTCCATGTAATCGAGCTCCTCGGACGGACGCAGGTCCGACAGATAACGAGTTCCGTCGGCCGGCCCGCAAACGAGGGGCTCGAAGCCGCTGGTGTCGATTCCACAGGCGACGGCGGCGGGCGCGATCGACAGAGCGAGGACGTGACGCAAGATTTTTCCGACGTGATTCGACCTGGCCATGGGCACCTCGACCACGAGCACGGCAAGGGGCGTTCCAGGCGGGGAGACGCGGCTTTCTGCGAGGGTCTCCGAAGAGCCCCTGGCGCCGCCGCCGCTCCCGGGCGCGCACACCTGGCACAAATTGGCCAAGCGGACGGAATCGTGCTCTCCGGGCGTCATTTCACATACCGAGGGGACGGATTCGGTTAGATTGGTCAATGGTAGCCGGATCCTTGACCCGTTCCTCGAAAAGGGAGCACTTGCATGACATGGCACTATGATGCGGACGTGGTAATCGTCGGGGCTGGCGGCGCGGCGCTCGCGGCGGCCGTGGCGGCCGTTCACGAGGGCCGATCGGTCTTGCTGCTGGAGGCGGGCTCGCAGCCAGGGGGGACGGCCTCGATATCGGGCGGCGCGTTCTGGATCCCGAACAACTCGCTCATGCGGGCCCAGGGGCTCACCGATCCCCGCGACGACGCGCTGAAGCTCATGGCGCGCCTCTCCTATCCGTCGCTCTACGACCCCGCGGCGACGTGGCTCGGGCTGCCGAAGCGCGAATACGACCTCCTCACGGCGTTCTACGACAACGGCTCCGACGTGATCGACGAGCTCACCCAGCTCGGCGCCCTCTATCCTTACATCTACCCGGGGTTCGGCTTCTCGCCGAGCCCGATCTCGGACCCGGACTATCACGCCGGCCTGCCCGAGAACGTATCGCCGTATGGACGCGTGCTCGGCAATGCGCCGCCGGGGCTCGTCGGCTGGCCCGGATTCCTCCTGACGCAATCGATGATCGACTGGCTCGACGCGAGGAACGTGCCCATTCGCACGGGCCACCGGGTCGTGGACGTGCTCCAGAAGCAAAATGGCGAGGTGGTCGGGGTGGACATCGATCACAACGGCGCGCGCAAGCGAGCGAAGGCGCGGCGCGCCGTGGTGTTCGCGACGGGTGGCTTCGCGCACGCGCGCGGAAAGATGCTCGGATTGCAGCGAGGCCCGCTCTTCGGCACGGGCAGCGTCCCCACGGGCAAGGGCGATTTTCTGGACATCGCCTCGAAGCTCGGCGCCGCGATCGGCAACCTCTCGAATGGTTTCTACTTCCAGCTCTCGGTCGAGGAGGCCGCCGCGCAGGACGGTCACGTGACGAACCTCGGAGCGATCGCCTTCAGTGTCTACGGCGACAGCACGATCCTGGTCAACAAATATGGCCGTCGCTGCGTCAATGAAAAATTGCCCTATCACGTCCGGGCGCAGAGCCATTTCCTGACGCTCGGCACCGACGAGCCGAACCTCGTGCAGTTCATGATCTGGGACGAGGCGGTGGCACAAGAGCCGACGCCCTGGCCGTGGCGCGGCGTCGTGCCCGCGCCGGGGAGCTTGCCCCCGTTCGTCATCAAGGCGAATACACGCGCGGAGCTCGCCGCGGCGATCGAAGCGCGCCTCGACGCGCTGCGGGGCCAGCGATTCGCCGCGAGCGCCGTCGTCCCCACAGCGACGCTCGACCCGAGCTTCGTGACGAACCTCGAGGACACGATCACGCGCTTCAATGCCTTCGCCCAGGCGGGCGTGGACCTCGATTTCCAGCGCGGCGCGACGTCGTTCGAGAATGCCTGGCAAGGGCCGTCGCGCAGCGTGACGGGCAACCGCACGATGCACCCGATTTCGACGACCGGGCCTTATTACGCGGTGATCCTCGGCGCCGGGACGCTCGACACCTGCGGAGGCCCGATCACGGGGACGAACGGGCGCGTGCTCCGCCCCGACGGGTCGGCGATCCCGGGCCTCTTCGGCGCTGGCAATTGTATTGCCTCCCCGGCCGGCCGCGGATACTGGGGCGCCGGCGGCACGCTCGGCCCCGCCCTCGTCTTCGGCTTCCTCGCCGGCCGAAACGCCGCGCGCGAGCCCATCCACCCGCTCTGAGACCCGGCGACGCCGCGGTTGTGCCGGTCCGAGACTTCTGTTAGATCCGCTCTCATGGCAGGGGAAATACACTCGCGCCTCGGCGCGAGCGAGCCTTCGGAGGAGAACGTCGAGGCCAGGGCTCTGCTCCGCGCGATCGGGACGATGCAGGTCGCGATCTGGGCGATGGACGAGGACGGCACGTGCACGCTGTCGATCGGCAATGGCCTCGTGGATCTCGGTCTCCAGCCGGGCGAGCTCGTCGGGAAAAACCTCTATGAGCTCTACGCCGATCAGCCGGATTTCACGACGCTCACGAGGCGCGCCTTCGCCGGCGAGCAGTTCTCCTTCGAGGCTCCGATCGGCCCGACGTACTGGCGCAACAACATCATCCCCCTGCGCGACGCCTTCGGGGAGCGGGTGGTGCGCATCTTCTCCATCGCCGAGAACATCACCGAGCGCGTGAAGGCGCAGCAGCGCCTCGAGGAGCAGCTCGCGCTCATTCAATCGCAGCAGCAGGCCATCGTGGGGCTGTCGAGCCCGGTCATCGAGGTCTGGCAGGGCGTCCTCGTCGTGCCCTTGATCGGCGCGATCGACCAATCCCGCGCGAGCGCGCTCCTCGAGCGGCTGCTCACGGAGATCGTGGGCCGGCAATCGAGCGCGGTGATCCTGGACCTGACGGGCGTGGACACGGTCGACGCAGAGGCGGCGCAGCACCTCTCGAACGTGATGCGCAGCGTGGAGCTCGTGGGCGCGACGGGGCTGCTCTCGGGCATCCGGCCGAGCGTGGCGAAGACGATGGTGGACCTCGGCGTCGACATGCAATCGCGCCGCACCTACCCGACCCTGGCCGAGGCCCTGCGGAGCCTCTTCGGCGCGCGCAAGCGCTGAGAGGCCGTCAGCGCGCCTCGCCGTGCAACTCGAGCACGGCCCGCTCGTGCAGCTTCTTCATGAATGCATTCCGGTCCGGCGCGAGGACGAGCTCGCGCAGGTCGGCCTTGCCGATGAGCAGGACGAGGTAATCGTCCCGGCGCTCGCCGTGCAGATCGCTGCGGAGCGGCGCGGAGAAGCCGCCCGGCGCGATGAAGAGGCCGAGGCGCGAGCGATTGAACTTGCGCGAGAGCTTCCACAAGAAGCTGCGGATCTCCGTGGCGCCCACGGGCCGCGTCCAGTTCTTGCATTCGGCGAGGATGTACGAGGTGCGCTCGTTCACCCAGAAAGGATCGGTGGACTCGTTGCGAATGACGAGGTCGATCTCCTCGTCCTCGTTGCGGCGCCGGGCCGAGGCGTGGCGAAAGCCGGGGATCGTCTTGAAGACGAGGACCATGAGGTCCTCGAGCAGCTTGCCCTTGCGGTTCGGGTCCGTCTCGCTCTCGGCCGCGGCCCAGGTGTCACGAATGGCCGCCTCGGCCTCGTCCGAGGAGAGCTCGCCAAAATGGTGCGCCCGCACGGCCTCGAGCGCATTGCGTAGTTTCGCCAGCAAGAGGACGCGGAAGATCGGGCCCTTTTCGAGGTAATCGTAGGCGCCGTCCTGGAAGGCGCGCGTCACCGCGGCCTCGGTGGCATACCCCGTGACGAGGATGGTCTTCGCGAGCGGCGCGCGGCGCGAGACCTCGGAGACGAGGTCGAGGCCGGTGTCCGGGCCCGCCTTGCCGTCGAGCTTCTGATCGACGAGCACGACGTCCCAGCCGCCCTGGTCGAGCCGCGCGAGCGCCTTTTCCACCTCGTCCGCGGTCTCCACGAGATACCCCTCGCTGCCGAGCCGCGCCCGATAGAGCTGCAGAAAGCTCGGGTCGTCGTCGATGATCAAGATGCGGCCCATCGGTCTCACGCGGCGCTCCTTCCGGCGTCGGCGGGCAGGCGGAGCACGAATCGAGCCCCGCCGAGCGGGCTCTCCTCGCAATGGGCCTCGCCCCCGAGCTCCGCCCGCGCGACCTCCCGCACGAGCGCGAGCCCCTGCCCCGTCCCGCCCGGCCGAAGGGAGAACCCCGGCGCGAAGATCGCCCTTCGATACTCGGGCGGGACCCCGGGGCCATCATCGTCGACGGTGACCACGATCGCGCCGTCCCCGTCGAGCCCGGCCGAGACGCGGATCGTCGCGGGCCGGTCATCGCGGGCGCGCGCGGCATTGCGGAGCAAATCGACGATGGCCAGGACGAACCGGTCGCGCCGGCCCCGGACGGGCGGCAGATATCGAGGGCGATCGAAATGGGCCACGCGGCCGAGCTCCTCGGCGAGCGCGGCGAGCGCGTCCTCGATGGCCGCCGCGACGTCGAAGGGCTCGGGCGGAGGGCCCGCGCGCTCGACGACCTGGGCCATCTCGGTCATGAACCGGAAGATGCGGTCGACGCCGCCCGTGATGGTGGCGCCGTGGCGATCCACGAGCCGCCCGCGGCCTTCGTGTTGTAATGCCGCGAAGAGGTCGTCGATGGCCTCACGCACGGGGACGAGGGCATTACGAATCTCGTGCGCGACCATGCGCGCGTGCCGGGTCATGGCGAACGCCGCGCTCTCGCGCTGGATCAATGCCGTGGCGGCGCGAATGCGGCCGAGGACGGCGGCCGTCTCGTCCTGGATGAGCGCGCCGGCGAGCAGGACCATGGGCGTCTCCCCCGAGGCGACCTCGGCGAGCAGCTCGGCGCCATTCTCGGTGAGCTCGTAGGTGGTGAGCGCCTCCTCGGCCTCGTCCTCGAACGAAAGCAGGCCAAGCGCGGCGAGGCGATCGAGCGATTGCGGGTGCGCTGGCCAGGTCTCGCTGCCGTACCAGAAGACGCGGAGCCGCTTGCTCTCGACGAGGCGCGCCGCCGCAGAACGAGAAATGCGCCAGGGATCCGAGGGCCCGCGTGATAACGCGACCTCGACGGCGAGCAGCCACCGGACGGCGTCCCGCTCGGGGAGGCCGAGGACGAGCCGGCCAATGGGCGTGAGCAGCGTCTCGCCCTCGGCGCGCCGCAATGCCCGCAACTCGAAGGCATACCGCTCGGGCCAGAGGCTCGGGGCGCGCTCGGGCCGCTGAATGGAAAAGAGGACCTCGCTGGAGAGGCGATCGATCTCGCGATCCCGGACGCGAGAGCCGGCCGTGTCGGACAAACCAAGCCGGCGGCGGAGCGCGACGTCGACGAGCGCGTGGATCTCCTCGGTGCTCGCGCCAAACGCGAGGCCGCCCTCCAGCAACCGCTGCATTTCCTGGACGAACGCCCCGAGCTTGTCGGACCAGACGTCGTGCAGCCGCTCGATCTTCTCCTCGGGCTCGCCGCGCGCCTCGAGGGCCTCGAGCGCGTCGAGCAGCGTCTTTCGATGCGCGCCGAGGCCGGAGAGCGCCCACGAGGAGCCCTCCGGCCGGTCGAGAGAGCGACGCACGTCGTCGAGGAAGGACACGCGGAAAGGTGACGCCGGACGCCCGGGTTTGTCAAGTCCGGGTTTGTCCCGCCCGGGTTCGTCCGCGGCGCGGGGCGTTATCGCGAGAGCATCAGCACGGCGCCGAGCACCGCCGCGCACACCGTCTCGGCGCGGAGCGTGAGCGGGCCGAGCGAGACACGCGCGAGGCCGGCCGAGGTGCACGCCTCGATCTCGGCCGGGGACAAGCCCCCCTCGGGGCCCACGACGAAGGCGAGCTCGACCTCCGGGGCGAGGCGGCGGAGCGCCGGGCCGAGCGGCGCGTCGGCCATGGGATCCAGGCAAAAGCCGGAGACGCCCTCGCCCGCCGCGAAGAGCTGCACGGCCTCCGCGAGCTCCATCGGCGACGAGATCGCAGGCGCATCACCGCGGCCACATTGCCGCGCCGCCTCGACCGCGATCCTGCGCCACCGCGCGGCCCGGCCGTCCGCGGGGCGACCCACGGATCGCTCGGCGACGACCGGGACCACGCGGCTCGCGCCGAGCTCGGTCGCGTCACGCACGATGGCGTCGAACTTGTCGCTCTTGCACGTGGCCTGGAGGAGCGTCACGCGGCGTGCCGGGAGGAACGTGGCCACGCGCGGAGCCTCGACGAGGACGGAGACGCTGGCGCGATCGATCGCCGTGATCTCGGCGTCGGCCTCGATCGCGCGGTCGGGATCGAAGAGCACCACGCGATCGCCTAGGCGCTTGCGATGCACACGCGCGACGTAACGAGAGGCGTCCTCGTCGAGGATCGAAGCGCCCGCCTCGACGCGGGCGACGGGGACACGCAGCGGGCCCCTCATGACGCCGCGAACGTGATCGCGACCCAGTCGTCGCCGGTGCCATCGCCGCGGCGACGGGTCTCGAGGTGGCGCAAGGGACGCGCGAGCGAGGTGTAACGCG
Organism: Polyangium spumosum; assembly: GCF_009649845.1. NCBI lineage: Bacteria > Pseudomonadati > Myxococcota > Polyangiales > Polyangiaceae > Polyangium > Polyangium spumosum. The sequence goes on along the minus strand of NZ_WJIE01000006.1, from coordinate 778,248 downwards.
CGACGATCTCGTCGTGCTCGGCCGCGAGGATGCCGGAGAGGATCAAGAGGCCGGAAGGAGAGACCGTGCGCGCCAGGTCTTCCGCGATCGGACGGAGCACGCGGGTCTCGATGTTCGCGAGCACGACGGGGAAGGTCTCGGTCACCGACTCGATCGTCTGCTCGCGGACGACGACACGATCGGCGAGGCCGTTGCGCTCGGCGTTCTCGCGCACGACGTCGATCACCTCGGGGTCGTTGTCGATCGCGAGCGCGCTCGCGGCGCCGTAGATCAGCGCGACGAGCGCGAGGATGCCGCTGCCCGTGCCGACGTCGAGGACACGCATGCCGGCGAGCGAGCTCTTGCGATCGTGGAGCATCTCGGCGACGAGCGAGGTCGTCGCGTGCAGGCCCGTGCCGAAGGCGCGGCCCGGCTCGAGCTCGAGCACGTGCTCGTCCGCGCGCTTCTTCTCGTAACTGACCCACGGCGGCACGACGACCACGTCGGGCGTGAACGGGAAGGGCTCGAAGTGTTGCTTCCAGGCGTCGCGCCAGGCGTCGCCGACGATCTCCTCGATACGCGGCGCGAGCGAGGCGTCCTCCTCGGTGAGGGAGGTGATCGCCTGATCGGCCTCCTCGCGCGTGGAGAAGCTCGCGACGAGGGTCACCTTGCCTTCGCCCGCGCCCTTCGCGAGCGTCTGCTCGTCGCGCTCCTCGACGCCCATGGCGCCGAGTTCGAAGAGCAACGCGCCGAGCTCTTCGGCTTGATCGCGGGGGACGTCGACGGCGACGAACGGATAAACAGGCTCGGTCATGTCGGCGGAGGTTTGGCGCGAATCGGTCGTCGCGGCTACTCCGTCACGCGGATCGTGACGGTCGAGGTCCTCTGGTTGAGGAGGAAGTACGTCGCGGCCACGCCGCCGCCCACGACCGCGAGGCCGACGGGCACCCAGAACCACGGGCTCGACAAGACGCCGCCCTTCTGCGCCGCGGGCACGGCGATACGCAGCGGCGTCGCCGCGTCGCCGCGCGAGGTGAGCGGCAGGCCGCCCTTGTCGATCGCCTGCAGGTAGTACTCGACGAGCGGGGGCTTGACCGCGGCGCTCGGGATCTGCGCGCGGAACTCGCCGAGCGTGAAGCTCGCCGGGACGAGGACGAACTTGCCGTCCGCGCCCGTGCGATACGCGAGCTGCATGGCGCGCACGCGCCCGTCCGGATCCTCGACCCGACCCGAGAGCTTGATGAGCGTGCCCGGCGGGACCTGCGCGGGCGACGTGTGCATGATGCGGATCGGCTTCTCGGCCACGGGCGAGTTCTGCGCCTCGCGGCCCGGCTTGCCCTCCGACTCCCACTTCTCGCGCGTCGCCTTGAAGAAGTCCTTGAAGCGCGGCGACTCGGTCGGCGGCAAGCTGTACGTCTCGTCGAGCACGAGCAGGCCTCGCACGGCGGCGTCGGCCTCGTCCATGCGCTTGAGGACGATGTAGTTGTAGGCGAGCAGGCGGTAGATCTCGATCTTCTCCTGCTTGCTCGTGCCGGGCCGAAGCAGCGCCGCGGAGAGCGTCTGGATCGACTCTTCGTACTCGGCGTCGTCGAAGAGCGCGCTGCCGCGCTGGATGAGCGAGGTGACCGTGGCCTTGGCGCCCTTGGCGGCAGCCTGCGCGTACACGAGCGAGGGCGTCGCGACGACGAACGCAGAATGGCAGGCGGCCGTGAGGGCGAGCGTCGCGGCGAGGCGAGGCCAGACGGAGCGCATGACCCGTGAGGGTAGCCCCAAACGCGCGCCCTTGGCGAGAGCCGGATTGCGGCTCCCTCAGCGCGGGTAGTAGGTCCTTCGCGCCGGCACGCTCACGAGGACGCTCATCCGATCCTCGGGCGGAGGCGGGTGTTCACCCGCGCGCAGCACCATCGCCGTGAGGCGTCCGCCGTACACGCAGCCCGTGTCGATGCCGGTCGCGTACGGGTGGATCTGCGGGCGCTCGAGGGCGTTGTGCCCGAAGACGAGGTGCGGCGGCCCCACGTACTGCTCGCCCCAGAGGATCGGCCCGCGCCGCTCCTCGGGCGCGCCGCTCAGGCCGATCGAACGCACGTACATGAGCGTGCGCGGGCTCTGACGCTCGATGGGCAGCGCGGGATCGACGCCCGCGTGCACGACGCGGAGGTCATGCTCGGGCAGATCGATCCAGAGCGGCAGCGAGCCGAGGAAGTCCCAGTGCCGGCGACGCAGTGCCCGCACGACCTCGCGCTGCAGGCTCCCGAGCTGCGGCGCGGTGCCCGGAGGCGCTTGCCGATACCGGAGCAGCCGATCCTCGTGGTTGCCGCGGACCACGCGCGCGTGGTGCTTGCGGAGCAGATCGATCGTGCCCGCGGGATCGGGGCCACGCACCACGAGGTCGCCGACCGAGATCAGCCGGTCGCCCGCGCCGAACCCGACGTGGCCGAGCAAATCTTCGAGTTCGTCCCTGCATCCGTGCAGGTCGCCGACCACGACCGTTCGACCCATCGCTCCCGCTCAGCCGATCTTCGCGCGCTTGGGGATGACGACGATGCCGCCCTCGCTCACGTACCAGCGCTTCTTGTCTTCCTCGAGGTTGTAGCCGATCTCGGCGCCGGGCGGGACCTCGACGTCCTTGTCGATGATCGCGCGGCGGATCTTGGCGTGCCGGCCGATCACCACGTTCTCGAAGAGCACGCTCTCCTCCACGTGGCTGAAGGAGTTCACGCGGCAGCGGTTCGAAAGGACGCTCCTGTGGATCCGGCCGCCGGAGATGATGCAGCCGAGCGAGACGAGGCTCTCGGTCGCGATGCCGACGCGCGCGTTCCACTCGTCGCGGAAGACGAACTTCGCCGGCGGATCGTGGCTCATCGCGGTGCGGATCGGCCAGCGCTGGTTGTAGAGGTTGAAGGCGGGCTGGACGCTGATGAGGTCCATCTGCGCGGCCCAGTAGGCGTCGATCGTGCCGATGTCGCGCCAGTACGCGTTCGAGCCCTCGTCCTCGCCGGGCACGCGGTTCGTCTGGAAGTCGTAGACGAACGCGCGTTTCCCGTTCCGGACCATGTACGGGATGATGTCGCGGCCGAAGTCGTGCGCGCTCTGCTCGTTCTTCGCGTCCTCCCCGAGCGACTCGAGCAGGCTGCCCGTGTTGAAGATGTAGTTGCCCATCGAGGCGAGGGCGAGGTCCGGGTGGCCGGGCATCGGCGGCGGGTCGGGGACCTTCTCGTGGAAGGCGATGAGCCGGCCCTGCGCGTCGGCCTCGATCACGCCGAACTGCGTGGCCTCCTTGCGCGGGACGGGGATGGCCGCGACGGTGACCTCGGCGTTCCTCTCGAGGTGCGCGTCGAGCATCTGGCGCATGTCCATCTTGTAGACGTGATCGCCGCCGAAGATGCAGACGTGCGTGGGCGACTCGTCCGTGATGACGTGCTGCGTCTGGAAGACGGCGTCGGCCGAGCCCTTGAACCAGCTCTTGCCGGTGCGCTGCTGCGCCGGGATCGTCTCGATGAAGTTGTCGAGCATCGGCGAGAGGCGCCAGGCCCGCGCGATGTGCTCGTCGAGCGACGCGCTCTTGTACTGCGTGAGGATCTTGATCTTGTGCAGCCCCGAGTTGACGAAGTTCGAGAGGACGATGTCGATGATCCTGTAACGACCGCCGAACGGGACGGCCGGCTTGGCGCGGTCGGAGGTGAGAGGGCCGAGCCTCCGGCCCTCCCCACCCGCCAGGATCATGACGAGCACCCGCGAGGTCTCGAACGGGGCGCGCAGCTTCGTCTCGCGCATGGTGCGTGGAGACTACCCTACCTTCGTGGCCCGGGCGACGCTCGACGACGACCTCGGGTTTGGACGGGCCCGCCGGCCCGCCGAGGCGCCTCATTATGAGAGGCGTTCGGGCGCCCAGCCCCCTCCTTCGGCGTTTCTCTTTACGCCCCGTGCACCGTCGTGTTAGCCCTTTTCAGCCCAATCCCCCTGCCCAGGGAGGCAGCCTGTGCCCGAGGGCGTACCCTCGAGCGGCCCGGAGAGACTCATGAACGTCCGACATGCACTCGTTTTCGCCCTCGCCTCCGTCACAGGCTCGGCCGTGCTCGGCTGCGGACCGTCGGAGGAGCCGTACAAGGCAAAGCCCGCGGTGAGCGGCAAGAAGGCCTCGATGCCCGCGGTGCCGACGCTCCCGCAGAAGCAGAAGAAGACGTCCGACGGCGCGTACACGGTCTGGGGCATCACGCACGATCTCCGCAGCCGCGTGCACTTCGAGGACGTCAACGGCAAGCAGGTCTCCATCGTCGGCTACGTCGTCAAGACGAACTACGCCGACGCGCCGGCCTGCGCGATCCACAAGACGGGCAAGGGTGATCCGCCGGACTGCAAGGCGCCGATCCCGACCTTCGCGATCGCGGACGAGAAGGGCGAGACGGCGGACATGATCGACGTGATGGGCTGGGCGTCGAACTTCGCGCAGGTCTTCACGCTGATCGAGGCGATCGACAAGCAGCCGAAGGGCAAGGAAGGCGAGGCGAAGCTCGCCGACGAGTTCTGGGGCGCGGATCTGCCGAACCCGATCCCCAACATCGGGGCGAAGGTCAAGGTGACGGGCACCTACTCGGTCACCTTCACGAAGGCGAGCTCGGGCGCCGCCGCGAACCCGAAGTACGGGATCATGACGGCCGAGAAGATCGAGTTCCTCGAGCAGGCCCCCGAGAAGGCCTACCTGCCCGGGATGAAGAAAAAGCCCTAGCTTTTTCCGCTGTGCGCTCCCCGCGCCCCTGGATCCGGCGGCGAAGGTGGGGGGGGCGAGACCCGAAATACTTGCGGACGCCGGCCGGCATCTGACACGCTCGGATTTGCGCATGGTCTACCGCACCTTCAAAGCAATCGCCCCCCTCGCTCTCCTCGTCGTGGCTGCTGCGTGCGGCGGGAACAAACCCGACACGGAGACGGCCGACGACGCGAACACGGCGCAAGTCGTCGAGACGCCTCCGCCTCCGCCGAAGTGCGAGTCGCTCGACGAGAAGTGCGCCGCGAAGAAAAACACCGTCGCCAAGGTGAAGAGCGCCAAGCTCACCTTCCACCCCGCGGAGTCGTGGATGTACGCGCAGGGCGACGCGCAGACGATCGCGCAGGTCTCGGAGGAAGGCGCCGTCGTCGTGTTCGGCTCGTACACGCCGGACAAGGACGCGAAGAAAGACACGACGGCGCGCGACGAGGCCCTCACCGAGGCGATCAAGGCGATCAACGTCACGCCGCCGAAGGGCTTCAAGGTCAACTGGAAGAAGCCGGAGAACACGCAGACGGTCAACGGCATCGAGCTCAACGTGTGGACGGCGGCCGGCACCGAGCGCGCCAAGAAGAAGGGCACGCTGCTCGTGCTGCAGGCGCCGCTCAAGGACGGCGAACCCGCGCTGCTCGGGCTCGGCTTCGCGGCCGACGACGACGAGGCGGGCATGGGCGCGGTGAGCAAGGCCATCGAGTCCATCAAGGCCGAGTAAGGAACGCCGTGACCGCGCCCCAGCTCTCCCCCGGCTACGTCATCGCCGGCAAGTACTCGGTCCAGGCCCTCCTGGGCAACGGCGGCTCGTCGGCCACGTACCGCGTGGTCGACGCGACGGGCCGCCAGATGGCCGTGCGCATGTACTCGCCGAGCATCGCGCAGCGGCCCGAGATCATGACGATGATCGAGCAGATCTACACGGCGACGAACGGGCTGCCGCCCGACGCCGTGTTGCCGGTGCTCGACGCGGGTTACGATCAGCAGACCGCCGCGCCCTTCACGGTGACGGAGTTCTCCCCGGCGCCGTCGCTCGAGCAGCTCGTCTCGCAGCGACCGCTCTCGCCGCAGGAGGTCGCGCAGATCGCGCAGAACATGGCGCGCACGCTGGACAACGCCCACGTGCGGGGGCTCATGCACCACGCCCTCAAGCCGACGAACGTGTTCGTCGCGCCGCAAGGCTTCGCGGTGCGCGTCATGGACTTCGGCGCGGGCCTCGCTCGGAGCTACGTCCAGACGAACGAGGGCTACGCGATCGCGGCGCCCTGGGTCGCGCCCGAGCAGATGCAAGGCGGCGCGCCCGCCAACGCCGCGGCCGACGTGTTCGCGATGGGCCTCGTGCTCTTCTACGCCCTGACGGGCCGGCCGTACTGGCGATCCTGCCAGGGCGCGCAGCCCGATCTCGCCTCGTGGCAACACGAGCTCGTGGGGCCACGTCAGCCCGCCTCGCAGCGAGCCCAGGAGCTCGGCGCGATGGTCTCGCCGGTGCTCGACGCCGTGTTCACCCGCGCGCTCGCGCTCGATCCGAACGAGCGCTTCCGCCAGGCCAGCGAGCTCGCGGCAGCCTTCTCGGCCGCGGCGACGATGCCCGAGATGGCCACGAGCGCGACGATCGCCTTCCCTGCGATCAGCGGCGCCGATCCGATGGGCCCGACGGCCGCGGTGCCGGTCTACCAGCCCGGCGGATCGAGCGACGGCTCCGGCTACCCTCCGCCGCCTCCGCCCGGAGGCGCAAGCATGGGCGCGCCCGGCATGGGCGGCCCCGCCATGGGCATGGGTGGTCCCGGCATGGACGGGCCCGGCATGGGTGGTCCGGGCGGCATGGCGCAGCCGAACGCAGACATGGGCATGGGCATGGGCATGGGCCCCGGCCCGATGGCGCCGACGACCGCGGCGCCGCGCCTGCAGATGGATGGGGGCGGCAATTCGAAGAAGCTGCCGATCATCATCGGCGTCGCGGCGGTCCTGCTCGTCGGCGGCGCGGTGGGCGCGTTCATCGTGCTCGGCGGCAAGGACAAGGGGACGGCCGAAGATCCGAACGCGCCGATCGCCATCACGCCGACGGGCGCGCCGACCGGGAGCGGTGAGAGCGCGGCGCCCGCGGGCTCGGGGGAAGCGCCCGCGCCGCCGCCGGCTGCGCCGACCGAGGTCGAGGTCGCGATCAAGTGCACGCCGGGCTGCGACACGATCAAGGTCGACGACAAGGAGATCACGGATCCGGCGACGCTCAAGCTCGCGCCGGGCGAGCACATGGTCGAGCTCTCGAAGGCCGGTTACCAGACGCAGACCGAGAACATCACGGTCGAGGCCGACAAGAAGTTCGAGAAGGAATTCAAGCTCGCCGAGGCCCCGAAAGAGACGGCGACGACCGCGAACACCACGAAGTCGGGCGGCACGACGACGAAGACGAACCCCACGGTGGGGACGAGGCCGACCGGCACGAAGACCGGCAAGACGTGCACGGGCGTCGGTCTCTTCAAGAAGTGCAAGTAAGCCCTTCGGCCGGGTTTTCCCTCTTCACGGCTCGCCACGTCGTTTCCACGTAGCGGGCCGTTTTTCATTTCTGCGCCGCGTCAGTTACGTCCCCCGCACACCCTGGTCATGCTGCGGCTCGGGCCCCATGCTCGCCACGGGGCACGGGCGGCTCGGCCGCCATGTGCAGGGGACATCGAGCGCGGGGCGCGTCTCCGCGCGAGGAAAGGGGGGAATCATGGCAATGGCGAAACTTCTACGGACGGGCTCGCGCCTCGCGGGCGTCGTGATCGGGAAGATGTCGTTCCTTTCGTTGCGCGCCGCTTCGAAGCCCAAGGCCGAGGGGAAGCCGAGCGCGGAGAACGACAACGCGCTGGCGAACATCGTCCTGGAAGAGCAGCTCGGTGAGCTCATCACGACGAGCGGCCAGGGACAGATCGTGGCGAAGCCGGACGCGATGCGCGCCGAGCTCGGCGTCGAGGTCCGCGCCAAGACGCTGGACGGGGCGCAGACCGAGCTCGCTCGCAAGATGGCGCTCGTGACGAGCGCGATCGAGAAGCTCGGCCTCGAGGGCCTCACGATGCAGACGGCGACGCTGCAGCTCCAGCCGATCCAGGACGAACCCGCGGCCGGTCGCGCGCCGAAGATCGTCGGTTACCGCGCGCGGAACACGCTGTCGATCACGCTGCGCCTCGCGGAGACCGAGGAGCTCGGAGCGCAGGCGGCGAGGGTCGTGGACGCGGGCGTGGGCGCGGGCGCGAACGTCGTGCAGGGGATCTCGTTCCTCCTGGCGCGGCCCGAGGAAGCGCAAGCCAAGGCGCTGCACCTCGCCGCCGTGGACGCCGAGCGGAACGCGAAGATCCTCGCGGCCACGTCGGGCGTTCGGCTGCTCTCGCTCCACAGCGTGGAGGGGGCGCCGGGGCGCGTGAGCCCGATCTTCATGGGCGACGGCGTCGGCATCGCGAGCTTGAAGCTCGCCACGACGATCGAGCCGGGTGACCTCACGATCTCGGCGACCGTGATGGCTCGGTTCCACTTCTCCAAGCTGTGACGGATCCTCTGGCCGCGCGGGGGATCGGCTCCGGCCGGCCCTCGCGTGGCTCGTCTTTCTTCGGGTGTTCGCCTTGCCAAGCGCGCTGCGCGTCACGAGAATGCGCGCCCTCGTGGCCGCCTCGATCCATCCGCTCGCGCACGTCGACCCCGAGGCGAAGCTCGGCGAGGGCGTCGTCGTCGGCCCGTTCGCCGTGATCGAGCGCGACGTCGAGATCGGCGACGGCTGCCGCATCGACGCGCACGCGGTGATCGCCGCGGGCAGCCGGCTCGGCCGTCGCAACGTGGTCCATTCGTTCGTGGTGCTCGGCGGCGCTCCGCAGGATCGCAGGTACGCGGGCGAGCCGACGACGCTCGTCGTGGGTGACGACAACGTCTTTCGCGAGCACGTGACGGTGCATCGCGGCACCGGGCACGGCGGTGGTGTGACGCGGATCGGGAGCGCGGGGCTCTTCATGGTGGGCGTGCACGTCGCGCACGACGCCGTCGTGGGGGATCGGGTCACGCTGGCGAACGGGACGTTGCTCGCGGGGCACGTGGTGATCGAGGATCACGTCGTGACCGGCGGTCACGTCGCGGTGGCGCCGTTCGTCCGGGTGGGCGCGCGATCGTTCCTCGCGGGTGGTTCGATGGTGGAGCGTGACGTGCCGCCGTTCGTGATCGCCGAGGGCAACCGGGCGCGCGTGCGCGCGTTGAACCGCGTGGGGCTCGAGCGCAGCCTCGTACCGCTCGAGTCACGCGTCGCGCTGAAGCGGGCGTTTCGTGCGCTGTTCGTGGGTGATCTCCCGCGCGCCGAGGCCCTCGCGCGGCTCGCGTCGGATCCCGATCCGTTCGTCCGCGAGCTCGTCGCGTTCCTTCACGCGCCGCCGCGGCGGTAGGGTGAACGGCGGCCTGTCGAAGCGAGCGCGCAGGCGATTGCAGGCGCGCAGGATCGCCGGCACCGCGATGATGCGCCGCTCGATCGCTCGTTTGCCGGGGACGTCGAGGAGGACCAGCCCGATGAAGAGCGTGAGCAGCCCTTGCCCCGGCACGCCCGGCAAGGACATCAGGATTCCCAGAATGACCAGGAAAAACCCGAGCAGGTTCTTGCCCGCGATCCCGAGGGCCCGCAGCCACGCCGGCCGTCCGGCGAGGAACCGCCCCGGGCCGTGCGTGAGCTCGAAGTGATCCGGCTCGAGGCGGACGACCACGAGCGCCACCGCGGCCAGGCTGAGCACGAAGCTGAACCCGAAGACCCCCACGCCCACGAAGACCTGCGAAGCGTGGACTTCCAACGTCTCGAGCAAATTCATCCAGATACGCGCCCGCCCCAACGGGTCATGTAGCGCACGCCGCGGCCTGGGCAAGGCGTGGCGGGGCTCGTCAACCGGGCCGTTTTGGACGAAGCTCCGCGCATGATCGAGGCGGCGAAAGCGTATCTGCGCGACCGGGAAGAGGCGGCGCTCGTGCTGCTCGAAGCGCTCGTGCGGGAGAACTCGTTCACCGACGAACCGGCGGGCGGAGCGCGCGTCGGCGAGAGGCTCGCGGCCGAGCTTCGGGGGATCGAGGGCGTGAGCTCGGTGCGCGTTCGCGAGAGCGCTCGGTATGCGCCGCACCTGGTCGCGCGCACGGCGGCGGCGGAGAGCTCGGCCGCGGGGTGCGTGGCGATCGTGGGGCACCTCGATACGGTCTTCCCGCCGGGGACCTTCGAAGGTTTCCGGCGCGAGGGGCCGCTCGCGCACGGGCCCGGCGTGCTCGACATGAAGGGCGGCCTCGTCGTGATCCTCGAGGCGCTGCGAGCGCTCGCGCACGTACAGGTGCTCGCGGAGGTGCCGATCCGCGTGGTGATCGTGTCGGACGAGGAGGTGGGCTCGCCCGAGGGGAAACACGTGATCGCCGAGGAGCTCGCGGGCGCGAGCGCGGCGCTCGTCTTCGAGGCGGGGCGCGCGAAGGACCTCGTGATCACGTCGCGCAAGGGCACGGGCAGCGCGCGCGTCGTCGCGACGGGAAAATCCGCGCACGCAGGCAACGCGCATGCGGACGGGGCGAACGCGATCTGGGCGCTCGCGCGGTTCGTCGAGCGCGCGCAACGGCTCACGGAGTACGGGCGCGGCGTGACCGTGAACGTGGGGACGATCCGCGGCGGGACGTCGAAAAACACGGTGCCCGATCGGGCCGAGTGCGAACTCGATTTTCGCTACGAGCGACGCGCCGACGGGGAGGCGCTGTTCGCGGCGCTCGTGGAGGCGGCGAAGGAGGCGGCGATCGCGGGGACGACGGTGACGGTGACGGGCGGCATCGGGCGGCCCTCGCTCGAGCGCACGGCGGCTTCCGTGGCGCTGTACGAGGCGTACGCCGCGTGTGCGCGGGCGGCGGGGCTCGGGGCCGGCGAGGCGCCGCTCGTGGGCGGCGGCTCGGACGCGGCGACGACGGGGGCGCTCGGCATCCCCTCGATCGACGGCCTCGGGCCGCGCGGATCGGGGTTTCATACACACGAGGAGCGCATCGAGGTGGCCACGCTCGTGCCGAAGGCGGAGGCGCTCGTGCGGTTTTTGCTGGGCCACGCGCCGGGTTGAGGGAGCGGCCGGATCGTCGCGATCTTCTTGAGGCGCGGCCGTCCTTCTGCGATCCTGACCGTCGACAACGTGCAGGGTCCGGCGAGGTACGAGCGGCGAGATCGGGCGAGGGGCTCGGAGGGTCGCGTTTTGCGCGGACGCAGGGCTTTGGGGGGGTACCTATGAGCTCGCTCGGCGACGTGGGCGCGGGGCATACGCTGGGGCGGTACGAGCTACTCGTGCCGATCGCGCAGGGCGGCATGGCCGTCGTGTGGGCCGCGCGCATGAAGGGCACGCGTGGTTTCCAGAAGATCGTCGCGGTCAAGACGATGCTTCCGGAGATCTCGCAAGATCCGCAGTTCGAGGAGATGTTCCTCGCGGAGGCGGGCCTCGCCTCGCGCATCCGGCATCCGCACGTCTGCGAGATCCTCGACCTCGGCGAGCAGGACGGCCTGATCTACATCGTGATGGAGTGGATCGACGGCGAGCCGCTCAGCCAGCTCGCGCGCGCGTCGCGGCAGAAGGGCGGGATCCCGATACTCGTCGCGATGCGGCTCTGCCTCAACGCCGCGCTCGGCCTGCACGCCGCGCACGAGCTGCGGGACGAGGTGACGGGCGAGCTCGTCGGGCTCGTGCATCGCGACGTCTCGCCGCAGAACATCCTCGTGACCTACGACGGCGTCGTGAAGATCGTGGACTTCGGCGTCGCGAAGGCCACGACCGCGTCGGACACCGGCGCGACGAAGGACGGCCAGCTCAAGGGCAAGGTGCCGTTCATGTCGCCCGAGCAGGCCCTCGGCAAGAACATCGATCGTCGCACCGACGTCTTCGCGCTCGGGATCGTGCTCTACCAGCTCCTCGCCTCGAAGCACCCGTTCCGCGGCGACAACGACATGATCACGCTGCGCCGGATCTGCGACAAGGACCCGGCTCCTTCGCTCCGCGACTCGATGCCGAGCTGCCCCGAGCTGCTCAACGACATCGTGATGAAGGCGCTCGAGAAGGACGCCGACCGCCGCTACCCGACGATGTCCGAGTTCGCGCGCGCGCTCGATCGCGGGATCGCGGAGCTCAAACTCGCGGGGATCCCCGACGAGGACGTCGTCGGCTTCGTCAAGAACATGCTCGGCGAGCGCGCCGAGAAGCGCCGCGCGGCGATCCGCGAGGGCCTCAGGGTCGCCGACGAGCGCGCCGAACAACGCGAGCAGCTCAAGGCGCAACGCGCCGCGCTCCTCGCGCAGGCGCGGGCGAACGGCGGGACGTTGCCGCCCGGCGTGCTGAGCCAGATGCCCTCGATCCCGCCGGGGCTTTTGTCGATCCCCCCGCCGGCCGGAGCGGTGCACGACGTCGCCACGATCGCGCACGGACGCGCGAGCCTCGTGCCCGGCACGATCACCGCGACGCAAGGCGCGCCGTCGTCGCCGACGACCGCCGCGATCGTGGCCGACGTCGACGGCGCGGGCGCCCAGGGAGGCGGCAAGAAGAAGCTCGCCCTGGTCTTCGCGGCCGTCGGCGCGCTCGCGATCGGCGGCGCGGCCATCGCCTTCACGCAGAACAACGGGCAGCCGCCCGCGCCCGCGACGCAGCCCGCCGCCTCCGCGCAGACGCCCCCGGCGGCCACGCCCACGCCCTCGCCCGCGCCCACGCCGACGACCGTCGCGAGCGCGGCGCCCGCGCCGACGACGAGCGCCGCGACGCAACCCGCGACGCCGAGCACGGGCGCGACCACGACGAAGGTCACGACGACGCCGACCGCGACCAGCACGGTGCGATCGACGGGTACGCCGAGCGTGAAGAGCACGGGCACCACGAAGCCGGGCGGCCAGGACAACCTCCCGCGCGTGCGTGATCCCGGGTTCTGATCCGGGCGCCTGATCGTTTGAGGTCCAACGGGTTCGGAAGGACGAACCGTCAGGCGAGCACCACGAACTTCAGGTACCGGCCCTCGGACCACGCGGGCAGCGTGGGGTGATCGGGCGGGTTCTCGTGGATGGCCACGAGCGAGAGGTCGTCGCGGCCGAGCGCGGCGTCGTCGAGCGTGCCGACGAACTCCTCGGCGGACACGTGGCTTGAGCACGACGCCGCGCAGAGCAAGCCGCCCGGCGCGAGGACCTTGGCGAGCGCGCCGTGGAGCTTGCGGTACGCGGCGAGCGCGCGCGGCTTGGTGCGCTCGTTCGGCGCGAAGCTCGGCGGATCCGAGACGACGAGGTCGAAGCGATCGCCGCGCCGCGCCGCGGCCTCGAGGAAGGCGAAGGCGTCGGCCGTGACGAACGCGTGGTTCGAAGGGTCGAGCCCGTTCGCGCGGAAGGAGCGCTGCGCGGTCGCGTGCGCGGCGGCGGCGACGTCGACCGAGGTGACGTGCGCCGCGCCGCCGAGCGCGGCCGCGACGGAAAAGCCGCCGGCGTAGCTGTAGAGGTTGAGCGCGCGGGCGCGACCTTTGCCGAAGGCGCGGACGCGAGCGCGGTTGTCGCGCTGGTCGAGGAACGCGCCGGTCTTCTGGCCGTGGGCGAGGTCGACCTCCATCGCCATGCCGTTCTCGCGTACGACCACGCGGTCCTCGGGCTCCTCGCCGGCGAGCGGGCGGATGCGACGCTCGCCGGCCTCGTCGCGGGCGCGGCGGAGCGCGACGCTGCGGACGCCGCGGATGTGGAGCGAACGCGCGAGCCTCGACGTGAGCCTGTTGATCCACGGCTCGAGGTGATCGCCGTCGAGCCGGACGATCGCCACGTGCGCGTACCTGTCGATGACGAGCCCGGGCACGTGATCCCCTTCGCCGTTGCAGAGGCGGTAGGCGTCGGTGTCGGGCGAGAGGAAGGCTTCGCGTCGGGCGAAGGCGCGCTCGATGCGCTCCATGAGCGCGCGCTCGTCGAGGCGCCCGCTGCGGCCGAAGACACGCACGGCGATGGGCGACGACTCGTCCCACAGGCCCACGCCGAGCGGCTCGCCTTCCTCGCTCGCGAGGGAGACGGCCGCGCCGGAGGTGAGCTTGGGCGGGCGGACGAGGCCTTCGCGGTACACCCAGGGATGACCTCGACGAACGGAGGCGGCGGCGGTTCGGGTGAGGCGGAGCGGCTTCGGATCACGTGCGGTCACGGGGCTTTGGCAAGCCTACTTCCGGGCCCCTCGTGATAGAAGGGCGCATGCGTTTTTCCTGGCGTCGCTTCGCGTTTCCGTGGGTCTTTGCGTCCGCCGCCGCGGCTTGCGGCGGCGGCGCGCCGCCGGTCGTCTCGCCGGACGGGGTCTGGCAGGCCACGTTCGATGCGGTACCTCGCGCCGACTTCAATCGGGCCGCGGTCGCCCTCGATCTGCCGCTCTTCTGGAACGAGGACGCAGACCGCGACAAGACCCTCGATCCGAACGAGCTCGCCGTGCTCTGGGGCCCCACGGAGACGAAGGAGGCCGACTGGGTCTCGGCCAAGGACTTCACCCCGGCGTTCGGGCGCGCGTACGCCTCGATCGTGGACTTCGTGAAGAATGGGCCGAAGTTCGAGGGCCTCCCGGCGGGCGAGGTGCAGCGCCGCAAGGCCGTCCTGCGCGAGCTCGACGCGGGCCGCCCGACGCTCGTCGTTTCGGATTTCTCCGCGGGCAAGGCGAGCGAGGAGGATCGGAAGGTCGTGGAGCACGTGCTCGCGGCCGCGCGGCTCGTCGAGAAGATGTACCAGAAGCAGACGGGTACGCTCGGGCTCGCGCCCCTGGTGCCCGCGGACGATCCGGCGAGCCGGCGGCTCTTTTACCGCAACCAGGGCCCGCAATGCCAGGCGCCGGCCTCGAAGGGCGACGTCAATTGTTATGCGATCCCGCGGGCGCCGGGCGAGGACCCGCGTGTCCCCTCGGGGCTTTATCCCGCCGAGCTGCAGAAGAACCCCGACTTTTGCAAGGCGCTCGCCGCGCGACCGGACGCCCGGGCGCTTTTGGATCCGTTCGTCGTGGTGACGGGGGAAGGTGATGCCTTGAAGCCCGTGCCTTATCATCGGGCCTACGAGAACGACATGCAGGCCGTGGCGCGTGAGCTCGACGCGGCGGCCGAGGCGATCACGAACCCGGACGAGGCCTCGTTCCAGACGTATTTGCGCGCGGCGGCGAAGGCGTTCCGGGACGGGCGCTGGTTCGAGGCGGACGAGGCCTGGGCGCGGATGGGCACGTTCAACTCGAAATGGTATCTGCGCATCGGCCCCGACGAGACGTACTTCGAGCCGTGCAGCGAGAAGGCGGGCTTTCACGTGAGCTTCGCGCGGATCGATCAGGGCTCGATCGAGTGGAAAGAGAAGCTCGATCCGCTGAAGCAGGACATGGAGCAGGCGCTCGCCGACCTCGCCGGGCCGCCGTATGCGGCGCAGAAGGTGTCCTTCAAGCTGCCCGATTTCATCGCGGTCATCGTGAACGCGGGGGACTCGCGGGACGCGTTTGGCGCGACGATCGGTCAGAGCCTGCCGAATTTCGGGCCCGTGGGCAACGAGGGGCGCGGTCGCACGGTCGCGATGACGAATTTTTATACCGACCCGGACAGCGTCTCGGCCGCGCGCACGCAGGCCTCGTCGCTGTTCTGCGCCTCGGCCATGGCGTCGTACACCGACGAAGCGGCGCCGCAGCTCATGAGCACGGTCCTGCACGAGGCCGCCCACAACCTCGGCCCCTCGCATCAGTATGCGGTGGACGGCAAGATCGACAGCGAGATCTTCACCGGGCCCCTCGCGAGCACGCTGGAGGAGCTCAAGGCCCAGTCGGCGGCGCTTTATTTCACCGATTGGCTCGTGGACCGGGGCGTGATCACGCGGGAAAAGGCGAACCAGGCGCACGTGCGGGACATCGCCTGGGCGTTCGGGCACATCTCGCGCGGGATGTACGACGAGTCCAAGCACCCGCTGAACTACAGCCAGCTCTCGGCGATCCATGTGGGGTTCTTGATGGACGAGGGGATCCTCGCCTGGAACGCGGGCGAAAAAGCGCAAAATGGCACGGACACGGGCTGCTTCTCGGTGAAGCTCGACGCGTTCCCCGCGGCGAGCAAGAAGCTCATGGGGATCGTGGCGAAGATCAAGGGCAGCGGCGACAAACCCGGGGCCGACGCGCTCGTCGCGAAATACGTGGACGCGCCCGGCGCGTACGCGGACCTCAAAAAGTCGATCACCGAGCGGTGGCTCCGCCAGCCCAAGGCGAGCTTCATGTACTCGATCCGGCGCTGAACCTCCTCGCACAGGAGCTTGCGTCAGCCGGGTGACCGTACTATCGGTCGCCAATGACCGAGCTTTCCCTGCCTCCTCACCTCCACGTCATTCAGTTGAGCTGGGGTTACCTCTATTCAGCGGCGCTCCACGCGGTCGTCGAGATCGGCGTCGCCGATCGCCTGGAGAGCGGGCCGAGGTCCGCCGCGTCGCTCGCCGAGGAGCTCGGCGTCGAGGCGCAGCCGCTCCATCGGGCGCTCCGGCTCCTCGCGACGGCGCACGTCTTCTCCGAGGACGACGACGGCCGCTTCCACCTCACGCCGAGCGCCGACGTCCTCCGCAAAAACGCGCCGGGCTCGATGCGCGACGCGGTCTTGATGCTCGCCCACGAGACGTTCTGGGCGCCCGCGGGCAAACTCGCGACCACGATCCGCACCGGAAAGACGCCGTTCACCGAGATCTTCGGGGCGCCCTTCTTCGACATCCTCGAGAAGAACCCGGAGTTCGGCCGGATCTTCCACCGCGGCATGGCCGGGTTCTCCGACACCGAAAACGCGCCCATCGCCGCCTCGTTCGACTTCGGGCGGTTCGAGAAGATCGTCGACGTCGGCGGCGGGCACGGCGGCTTCCTCATCGAGGTGCTCGGGAAAAACCCCAAGGCGCGTGGCGTGCTCTTCGACGCCGCGCACGTGCTCCGCGAGGCGCGTATCGCCGCCGCAGGCCTCGAGGGCCGCTGCGAGCTCGCGACCGGCGACTTCTTTCAATCCGCGCCGGGCGGCGACTGCCTGATCCTCAAGCGGATCCTCCACGACTGGACGGACGAATCGGCCATTGCCATCCTCCGCGTCTGCCGGCGCGCGCTCGCCGAGGGCGGGCGCGTGCTCGTCATCGACGCCGTCATTCCTCGCGGAAATGCGCCGCACCCGGGCAAGGAGCTCGACGTGCTGATGATGGCGTCGCTGCCCGGACGCGAGCGCACCGAAGAGGAGTTTCGCGAGATGTTCGCGGCCGCGGACCTCAGGCTCGAGCGTGTCGTCCCGACGCCCTCCGCGCTCAGCATCGTCGAAGCGTCCGCCGCGCCGTCGCGGTAAACTCGGCGCATGGCTCGTGCTCTCCGCCCGCTCTTCCTCGCCTCCTCCGCGATCCTCATCTCCCTCGAAAGTGGCTGCGCCGAGGGCACGGACGACCCGCTCCCCCCGGGGGCGGGCGCCTCCTCGAGCGCCTCGTCGTCGAGCGGCGCGGGCGGCGGCGGAGGCGCGGGGGGAAACGACGACGTGCCCGAGCCCGATCTGCCGCCCGCGCTGACGATCGTCAATGGCGTCAACGATCACGAGGCCATCCGGCTCTGCTTCGTCCCCTACCCCGACGGCGGAGACCCTGCGCCTTATCCGGAGAGCGCGGCCGGGCTCGCCTTCGCCGCGGCCGCGCGTGTCGATCCAGCGAGCGTGATCCCCGCGGACGAGGACGTGTATTTGCACGTCGTCGCGGGCGACCTTTTGAAGACCAAGGATCTCGGCTGCGCGGCACTCACCGGGGGCAATGCGCCGGCGGGCGTCGTGGTGGCGCCGGTCGCGGTGATCCCGGCCTCGGCATTCGAGGCCCAGCGGAGCCTGCTCCTCGTGCCGACGGGCTGCGTCGGCGGGCCTGGGCATACCGATCCGCTCGAAAAGGAGGCGTGTGGCCCCACGTATTCGCCGGAGACGCCGAATCCGGGGCTCGTCGCGGCGGCGATGTCGCGCGTGACGGGCGAGGGGGCCTTGTCGCTCCAGGCCGCGCACGCCGCGCAGCCGATGCCCCCGGTCGACGTGCGGCTCGTGCCCGGGACCGAAGGCGGAATGCCGCAGCAGGTCGCGCCCTCGCTCACGGCAGGCGCCGTCGGGCCGTTTCCGCCGTTCCGACAGCTCGCGCGCTTCGAGATGGGCTCGCTCGCGCAGGCCCGGATCCTCACGTTCACGCCGGGACAAACCGTGCAGACCTCGGAGGCGCCGCTCGACGCGGCCCTCGCGCGGGGCGGGGTCGCGCTGGACGATTTCGAGGACGGGCGGGCGTTCACGCTCATCGCGGTGGGCGCGCAGCCGGGCATCCCGGCGGGCGCGTTCTGGCATGCGCTCACGTGGACCGTCGTGCGATCGGATCCCTGAAATGGCAGGGTGAGGGCGTCATGGCCGTATCGCTGAACGTGGACCTCGGCGAGCTACCGGGCGAGCCCGAGGAGCTTTATTCGATCGCGACGATGGTGAACGTCGCGTGCGGCGGGCACGCGGGCGACGAGGCGACGATGGAGCGGGCTTGCGAGCTCGCGCGAGAGGCGGGCGCTCGCCTCGCCGCGCACCCCTCGTACCCGGACCGCGCGGGGTTTGGCCGGACGAGCATCTCGATGACGAGCGCCGAGCTCTCGGCCTCGGTGCGCGCGCAGGTCGAGGCGCTCGCCCGGGTGGCGCGGCGGGCGGGGATCTCGATCGAGGCCGTGAAGCCGCACGGCGCGCTTTATCATGACGCTTCGAGGGATCCGGCGATCGCGGCCGCGTTGCTCGAAGGAATCGCCGCCGGGCTCGGCGCGAAGGTGGCCCTCGTGGGCCCGCCCGAGGGCGCGCTCGCCCGGCGCGCGGCGGCCGAGGGGCGCGCGTATCTGCGCGAGGGCTTCGCGGATCGGGCGTACGGGCCGGACGGCGAGCTCGTGCCCCGCACGCAAAGCGGCGCATTGATCACGGATCCGGCGGAGGCGCGGGCGCAGGCGCTCAGGCTCTCCGGCGCGGGCAGGTTCGAGACGCTCTGCGTGCACGGCGATACGCCCGGCGCGCTCTCGATCGCGCGGGCCGTGCGCGAGGCGCTCGTCTCGGCGGGGCAACTCGAGGCGCGGGGGCGATCGTGAGCTCGTCCGTCCTCATCCTGCCGTACGGGGAATCGGCGTTTTACGTCGACCTCGGCGTGGAAAACGCGCCGGATCGGGCCGCCCGCACCCACGCGGCGGCCTCGGCCCTCCGGCAGGTTTTTCCGGGTAGCGACGTCGTCGTTGGCGGCGGCGTGGTTGTCGTGACGAACGTCGCTCGCTCGACCGAGGCCGCCGCGGCCCTCACGAGCGCGGCCGCGGGCGCGACGGGATTCCATGTGCCCGGACGAACCCACGTGATTCCTGTCGCCTACGATGGGCCGGATCTCGAGGCGGTCGCGGGTGTCCTCGGCGTCTCGACCGAGGCGGTGGTGCGCATGCACGCCGAGCGCGAGGTCACGGTGGAGCTCGTCGGGTTCTTGCCGGGGTTCGGTTATTGTGGCCCCATCGATAGGCGGCTCGTCCTGCCGCGCCGGGGCTCGCCGCGCCCGCGGGTGCCGGCGGGCAGCGTGGGGATCGCGGGGACGTTCACCGGCATCTATCCCTTCGATTCGCCCGGGGGCTGGAACCTGCTCGGCCGCGCGAATGCGGCCTCGCTCTTCGACCCAGGGCGCCATCCGCCCATCTTGCTCTCGCCGGGAGATCGGGTGCGCTTCGAGCCGGTCGCGGCCGGCGAGGTGGAGGCGGGGGCGGCGCGACAAACGATTGTCCAAAATGAACAATACGACTGTGCGCTCGTCGTCGAGGCCGCGCCCGCGTGCGCGACGGTGCAGGACGGGGGGCGCGCGGGCCAGCTCTCGCGGGGGCTGCCGCCCTCGGGGCCGCTCGATCCGGGGGGGCACGCGGCGGCGAACGAGGCCGTGGGCAATCCGCCCGGCGCGGCGGCGATCGAGGTGCCGCTCGGCGCGATCTCGGTCCGGGCCCGCGGCGACGCCTGGATTTCGGTGGACGGCAGCGCGCCCGTTCACCTCGCGGACGGAGAATCGTTCCGCGTCGAGGAAGGCCCGCGCGCCGTGCGATATCTCGCGGCGCGGGGCGGGATCGACGTGCCGGTGATGCTCGGGGCGCGGGCGACGTTGCTCGTCGCGCGGCTCGGCGGCGCGGGCGGGCGCGCCTTGCGAAAGCGGGACGTCCTGCCCATCGGGGATCCGAGCGCGGCGGGCGGCGGGCCTTCGCGGCGTGGCCCGGCGCATTCCGACGACGAAATCGCGACGATCGTGATCGACGAGGGCCCGCACCGCGGCCGTTTCCCCGCGGACGCGCTCGACGTGCTCCTCTCGTCCACGTTCGTCGTCTCGCGGCTCGGCGATCGGGTGGGCCAGAGGCTCGAGGGCGCGAAGATCCCACGAAGCGGGCCGGATCTCGCCCTCCCCGTGCCGATGCTGCGGGGCGCGGTGCAGGTCACGACGGACGGCACGCCCATCGTGCTCGGGCCGGATCATCCGACGACGGGCGGGTATCCGGTCCTCGCCGTCGTGCGGCGCTCCTCGTGGGGCGCGCTCGCGCGGCGGCGGCCCGGGGAGCGATTGCGTTTCGCGCGTGGCTCCTGACGGCGCGCCATTGTCTTTTTTGCTCGACTCGGGTAACGCTCCTCCCTCGATGGCAGGCCCCTGCACGGCACACCCCGGGACGAGCGCGACGCACGCGTGCACGCAATGCGGCGCGCTCCATTGCACGCCTTGCCTCCGGCTCCTCGTCACCGAGCAGAACCCGAGGCCCGTGACGATGTGCCCGCTCTGCGGCGCCCTCTCGCGGCCTCTTCCCGAGCCCGAGCGCCCCGAGCGCGAGGATTTCGTCCTCGCCTTGCGGCGCCCGTTCGACGAGGAGGGAATGCTCCTCCTCGCGGCGATCTCGGTGCCTTACTGGCTCACGGCCATCCCGGCGGCCTCCATCACCACGCTCTTCAACGTGATTTACCTGGGCACACTCTCCACGGTGTATTTCCAGATCGTCGAGCACGTGGCCCGCGACGCGCCGGGGCTGCCATTCTCGGCGAGCTTCACCTCGCGCTGGGATCTCTTCCTCTCGTTCCTGCGTGGCCTCGTCTGCGTGCTCGGCGGCTTCTGGCCGGCGATCGCCTCGGAGATCCTGCTGCCGGGGAACGTGTGGCTCACGCTGGCCCTCGTCCTCGTGGGCGTCGCGGTGACGCCCGCGGTGATCCTCGCGATTTCGATGACGGGGCACGCGGTGAATG
Organism: Polyangium spumosum; assembly: GCF_009649845.1. Classification (NCBI taxonomy): domain Bacteria; kingdom Pseudomonadati; phylum Myxococcota; order Polyangiales; family Polyangiaceae; genus Polyangium; species Polyangium spumosum. The sequence goes on along the minus strand of NZ_WJIE01000006.1, from coordinate 757,271 downwards.
GCCTCTGGCCGGTCGCGTGGTACGAGATCGTCGCCCATTCCCCGCGGGCCTACGTCAAGCTCCTCGGGCTCTTCCTCGCGTCGACCGCGGCCGGGATGCTGGCGATCCTGGTCGCGGCCTACACCGTGGGGTTCGTCCCGTTCTTCGGGCCGTATTTCGTGGGGCTCGTGATCACGACCGCGGCGGTCGTGCAGGCGACGCTGTTCGGGACGTGGGTCCGGCGCCACGCGTGGGCGCCGGACGTTTGACGTGACAACCTCGGATCACTCCGGCTCTTTGATCTGCGTCTCGCAGCCGAAGAGCACCTCCACCTTCCCGCCCGCGTCGCCCTGCAAGGCGGCGCAGGTGTTCTCGCACATCGTGATCTTCGTCGGCGCGACGGGCACGTCGTAGTACCACCCGCCCGTGTTCCCGCAATCGGCCTGGCCCGCGGGCACGTTGTAGATCGTGGTCTTCGTGCCATTGCTGTTCGTGTACACGACGTTGACCTTCTTCGGGTCGATCGTCGAGCCGTCGGGCGGCGTGGGCATCGGGTAATCGCAGGAGATCTTCGCCTCGGAGACGACGGCGGTCGCCATGTCGTTGAAGACCGGATCGAAGTTCTGGACGCAGAGGTTGCCGAGGACGCCGCCGGTCTGCTGCACGAGCTGCTTGTAGACCTTGCCCTCCGCCGCGGAGATCGGCTCGCACGCGAACGAGCTCTTGTCGCAGCACGTGTTCTGGCACGCGGCGCAGTTGAAGGCGCACGTGAAGATACACGCCTCGGGGGATTCGAACGAGACGATGGCGTCGAACTTGTAGCCCGCGAACGTCGGGTCGAGCGCGAGGAGCTGGTTCGTGAACGCCGTCGCGCCGAGGTCCGAGTCGTCGTCGGAGACGACGGCGACGGTCTTCACGGCGTTCGGGCGCAGGACGTCCTTGTACTGGGGATACGTGGTCAAGATCTGCTGCAGCGCGTCCGAGCTATTGACGGTCTGCACGACGTGCCGGTAGCTCGGCAGCTTCTCGTCCATGCCATTGCAGCTCCCGCTGCCGAGCGGCGCGGGGATACACATCGTCGCGTCCGCGATCATCACGACGTGCACGTCGATGCCACTCGCCGTGATGATCTGCGCGAACTTGTTGAGGTTCGCCTGCACCTCCGCGATCTCCTCGTTCATGCTGCCCGAGGTGTCGACCGCGATGATGATATCGGCCGGCTGCTTGCCCGCCGTCGCCTCGGACGAGACGCTCGCGCACGTGTCCGCGTCCGCGAGCCCGCCGCCCGCGCCGCCGCTCGAGCTCGTCGTCGGGAAGATGTCGCCGCCCATGCCGCCCGCGCCGGGACCATTGCCCCCCGACGCGCCCGCGCCGCCCTGCCCCGACGCGCCCGTGCCGTTGGTGGCGCCGCCGCCGCTCCCGCCCCCCGCCGAACACGCGCCCACGAGCGCGAGCCCGAGCGACAATCCACCCACGATCATCCCAAGCCAATTCGTTTTCCGTACTCGCATGGCCCCTTCTATCACGAGTCGGAAAGATGGTATAGGAAAGCACGGAATCCAGCTTCGCCACGAGCCGAATTTTGCGCTATTGTCCGCGCCGCTGAGGCATGAGCGACGCACCGGAGAACCTGCGACGAGGTCGTTACGCGGTCGTGCGCTTGCTCGGCGAGGGCGGGCAAGGGGCGACGTTCGAGGCGGTCGACAAGAAGGAGGGCCAGCCCGTCGCCATCAAGCGATTCCGCGTGCGCGGCGCGAAGAGCTGGAAAGAGGTGGAGCTCGCCGAGCGCGAGGCCAAGGTCCTCGCGAGCCTGTCGCACCCGGGCCTGCCCCGCTACGTCGAGCACTTCGAGGAGGGCGGCGAGCTCTTCCTCGTCACCCAGAAAATCGAGGGCGAGAGCCTCGCGGCCATGCAGAAGCGCGGCGCGACGCTCGGCGAGGGCGAGGTGATCCGCTTGCTCCGCGACGCCTCGTCGATCCTCGACTACCTGCACCGCCGCGCCCCGCCCGTCGTGCACCGCGACATCAAGCCGAGCAACGTGCTCCGGAGGCCCGACGGATCGTTTGTCCTCATCGATTTCGGCGCCGTGCGCGACAAGATGAAGCCCGAGGGCGGCAGCACCGTCGTCGGCACGTTCGGGTTCATGGCGCCCGAGCAGTTCCAGGGCCGCGCGATGCCCGCGTCCGACGTGTACGCGATCGGCGCGACGGCCCTCACGATGCTCACGGGCAGGCAACCCGAGGATTTGCCGCACAAAGGCCTGGCCATCGACGTGCAAGCCGCGCTCGGTCGTTCGGCGCGCCCCGCGCTCGTGGCGGCGCTCGCGGCCATGCTCGAGCCCGACCCGGACAAACGCGCGAGCCGCCTCGCGCCGCTCCTCGACAAACTCGGCGAGGCGCCGGAGCCGAAGGCGGACAAACGCGCAGGGAAGGCCCAGAAGAAGGCCGAGAAGGCCGAGAAGGCCGGACGAAGAGCGGAGCGCAGGGCCGAGCGCTGGGAGAAGCGACAGGAGCGCTGGGCCCGCGAGTACGAGGAGCACGCGGGCGCGGACACGATCCCCGGCCCCATCGCGGTCCTCCTCCTCGTCGGCCTCACGGCGGCGCAGATCGTGGTCCTCCTGGCGATCCGCGTGGCCTTGCCCATCCTGTTGACGATGCTCTCGATCGTCTTCGGCAAGGCGCTCCGCGAGGCGGCCACCATGGTGAAGGACGCGGGCAAGATGGCGCACGCGTCGATCGAGCGCGCGAAGGTCACGATCCGCAATCGCTCCGAGGATCCAGGGATCTCGGGGCCGCGGATCGAGGTGCACGAGGTGGGCGACGAGGCCGCGCCGAAGCGGGTGCGCGTCGACGTGGACGGAGCGAGCGACGCGGACGAGGACGAGCGACGCGCCGAGGAGGAGGCCGCGGAGGCGGAGCACGAGGGGCGCAAACAGAAGCGACGTTGACGGCGCCGCCCGTTGCCTTCGCGGGGCCACACGCCCACACTCCGGCCCTTCGATCGTTTCTTCGAGAGGCGGTACGTCATGACGAACCCTCGTTCCTCGGCTCTTCGTGTGCGCTCATCGGGGCTCCTCTTCGCCGCGCTCGCCCTGCTCTCGGCGGTGGTCGTCGGCTGCGGCGACGGAGGCAGCGGCGGGGGCACGGGAGGCGCCGGGCAAGGCGGCGGAGGTCTCGGGGGATCGGGCGGCGCCGGGCAAGGCGGCGCGGGGCAAGGCGGTTCGAGCGCGACGAGCCTCGACGGCGTGCTCGCCGAGCTCCGCGCGGACCTCGAAGGCACGATGGACAAGTACGCCGCGAGTGAGGGATGGCCCCTCGTGATCGAGGGCGGCCACCTGTTCGTCTCGACGAACACGAGCCTGGACCTCGTCGCGGGGGATCACGACGGCTGGGTGGGCAGCCCCATGAAGCTCGACGACGCGGGGTTTCGCTGGCTCCACGTCGAGGGTTTGTCCGCGGGGAGCCGGTACAAGTTCACGAACACGACGCTCTGGGAGGCCGACCCATGGGCGCGCTCGTACACGTACGACGACAACGGGGAGATGAGCCTCGTCGCGCCGACGGCGGCGCACCTCGATCGATTCTTCCGGATCGGCGACGCGCAGATGCCGGAGCGCGCGGTGAACGTTTGGGTGCCCGAGGGCGCGGCGACGCACGTGCTCTACGTGCACGACGGGCAGAACCTCTTCGACCCCGCGTCGGCGTGGGGCGGCTGGAGGCTGCAGGACAGCGCGCCCGCCGGGATGATGCTCGTGGGCATCGACAACACGGGCATCGGTCGAATGGACGAGTACACGCACGTGCCCGACGTCATCGACCTCGACGGCGACGGCACGGCCGAGCCCTGGGGCGGCAAAGGCGACGCGTATGCGGAGTTCGTGAATGGCGCGGTGCGAAAGCTCGTGCGGGATCGTTATGGCGAGCCGGCGAAGGTGGGGACGATGGGCTCGTCGCTCGGCGGGCTCATCTCGTTCCACATCGCCGATCGATTCCCCGGCGAATACGATTACGCGGCGAGCCTCTCGGGCACGATGGGATGGGGCAAGATCGGCGACGCCTCGCAGAACGAGACGATGATCGAGCGATACGAGGCGCGCGGCCATCGCGAGGTGGTGCTCTACCTCGATTCGGGCGGCGGGGACCCGGCGCTCGGGCAGGTCGAGAACGAGTCGAAATGCTCTGACGCGGACGGCGACGGGATCCGGGACGACGTGGGGCTCGGCGACAACGCCTGCGAGAATGCGCAGATGCGGGAGGCGCTGGTGTCGGTCGGCTACACGCTGCTCACGGACGTGTACCACTGGTGGGAGCCCGGCGCGCCGCACAACGAGGCGGCCTGGCGGGCGCGCGTGTTCCGGCCGATGGAGCTCTTCCAGGGGCTCTGATCCGCGCGGCCGACGTGGTCGCGAGCGATCGCGCGCTCAGTGCTTGAGCGAGATGTCCGCGAGCTCCATGCGCGCGTCGTTCAGGAACGGGCTGTCGGGGAAGCGGCGGATGAAGGCGCGCAGCGTGGTCTTCGCGTCGTTCCAGGCCTGGATGTCGACGAGGCACTCGCAGAGCAGGAACATCGCGTCGTCGGTGATCTCCTTGTCCGGCGAGGCCTCGGAGAGCTGCATCAGCATCGGGATCGCGTCGCGCTGTCGGTTCAGCTTGCGGTAGGCGCGGGCGAGGTGGAGGCGCGCCGAGGGCGAGTGCGCGGCGTTCTCCTTCAGCCGGATCGCCTCCTCGAACGCGACGGCCGCCTCGTGCCAGCGCCCCGTGCGCAGGTGATCGAGGCCGAGCTGGTAGCTCTTGATGCCTAGCTCGGCGCGCGCCGTGTCCACCGCGTCCGTGAAGAAGGCGATCTCGGCGCGCGAGAGCGGCTCTTTGCGAAGCGCCTCGAAGCCCTCGATGATCTCCTGCCGCCTGCCCGCGCGGACGAGCTCGTAAAACGCCGCTGCCGCCGACTCCGCTCGTGTGCGGTCGTCGGCCCTCCGCTGCATCTCCTTCAGGTCCGCCTCGAGCTTGCCGATCTTCTCCTTCGCCTGCTTCGTGTCGGCTTGCACGGAGTCGATGCGGGCGTCCCAGGCCAGCTTGACCACGCCGATCACGACCAGGACGAAGAGCAGGTTGGCGCTCGCGCTGTTCCAGAAAGCGCGGCGCTCGAAGCCGAGCTGGCGCTTGGAGATCGTCTTGAGGTCGGCCGCCAGGGCGTTCGTGAGGTTGTTCGTCTTGATGATGAGCCCGCGGGACTCGACGATCTCACGCTTGATCTCCCGCAACTCGTCGTCGAATTGATCCATGATCTCGGCTCGGCAGGGTGGGGTAGTCGCCTCGCCCCTTGTGCGCCACCCCCTTGGCTGTGCTAAGGGGGGCGCCCGAGTCAAGGAAGCTACCAGGAAGCGCCCCGCATGGACACGAGCGACATCCGTAAAGGCCTCAAGATGATGCTCGATGGGAGCAAGGACCCCTTCTCCGTCATCGAGTTCCAGTTCGTCAAGCCTGGCAAAGGTCAGGCCTTCACCCGGGTGAAGCTGAAGAACATGGCGAACGGCAACGTCCTCGAGCGGACGTTCAAGTCGGGCGAGAAGCTCGAGCCGGCGAACGTCGAGACGCGCACGTTCCAGTACATCTACCCGGAGGGCTCCGACTTCGTGTTCATGGACCAGAACACGGGCGAGCAGATCACCGTCCCGGGTGACAAGGTCGGCGACGACGCCAAGTGGCTCTCCGACGGCATGAACGTCGACGTCACGCTCTTCAACGAGCAGCCCATCGGCGTCGACCTGCCCGCGAGCGTCGTCCTGCAGATCACGACCTGCGAGCCGGGCGTGAAGGGCGACACCGCGAGCGGCGCCACCAAGCCCGCCACGCTCTCGACCGGCGCGGTGATCAACGTCCCGCTCTTCGTCAAGGAAGGCGAGTGGGTCAAGGTCGACACCACCGACGGCAAGTACCTCGAGCGCGTCAATCGCTGACGCCTCCGCCCCGGCGCGGGCCTTCGACGGAGCTACCGTGATGTCATCGTTCGTGCTTTGATCGAACGAGCGACGTCGCGCATGAGGCGGTGGCTTTGTCGAAGGCTCTCCCCAAGTTCGGCCAGCTTCTGGAAGGCGTGGACTTCTACAAAGAAGGCCACAAGGTCGTCTTCACGTCCGTCTACCACCTGAAGCGCGGCTACTGCTGCCACTCGAAGTGCCGTCACTGCCCCTACGGGCTCGGCGTGGCGCAGAAGATCTCCGTGGAAATCCAGGGCCTCGAGTGCGCCGGCTGCGCCGTCGAGGCCAGCGCGGACACGGACGTGGGCGAATCCAAACCCTAGGCGCCGTTCTCATCGCTTCGCTCCCACGACGATTTCGGTTATAGCCGCAGAGGGGCGTACGCTCGGGTCGTCTGCCGACCACGCGTTTGCCCGGGCCCGCACTCGTGGCCAACCCCAGGTCTCTCGTGACCCGGCGACGTCCGTTGTCGGTGTAGTAGGAGCTTTTCCGATGCGATCGATTGCATTCCTCGTGATGGCGGGCTTCGGCGCCCTGTCGATGTGGGCCTGTACCGTCGACACCACCCCCGGGGGGAACACCGGCGGCAACGGAGGCACGGGCGGCGCGGGCTCTTCGGTGTCGAGCTCGTCGAGCTCCGTGGCGCAGAGCTCGTCCTCGGGCGGCACGTGCGACCCGACGTTCGACCCGACCTGCACTGGCCTGCTCAGCCAGAACGACTGCGGCAAGTGCGTCGAGGCGAACTGCTGCGAGCAGCTCGCCGAGTGCGCCAACAGCGAGTGCGCCTTCGGCTGCTACGACTGCCTCACGGGCGACAACGCCTCCTGCGAGGAGATGGACCCGCAGTACTACAACAATCTGTTCATGTGCCTGGACACGGCGTGCAAGGCCGAGTGCTTCCCGCCCCCGCCGGACTGGACGTGCAACCCGCCGGAGAAGCCGGCCTCGGGCGGGTCGTGCATCACGATCGACGCGACGCTCAAGTGCAACCCGATCACGAACGAGCCCTGCAACACGGCCGCCGGCGAGGCGTGTGACTTCAACGGCCAGGGCTACCAGTGCTGGCCGGCGCCGAACACGGTCCCCCTCTGCGGTGAGTGCGACGCCGACAACGGGCCGTTCTGCCAGAACGGCATGAACTGCAACGGCGGCAAGTGCGGTCGTTACTGCTGCACCGACGAGGACTGCGGCGGCGACGGCGCGAAGTGCGACACGTCGGTCAACCTCCCCGGCGGCGCGGGCCTCTGCCTCGGCCAGGTCGGTAGCAGCGGCCAGGGCGGCGCGGGCGGCATGGGCGGCGCCGGTGGCATGGGCGGCATGGGCGGCGCTGGCGGCGCCGGTGGCATGGGCGGCATGGGCGGCGCCGGTGGCATGGGTGGCGCCGGCGGCATGGGTGGCGCCGGTGGCATGGGCGGCGCTGGCGGCGCTGGCGGCACGGGCGGCATGATGGGCACCGGCGGCGCCGGTGGTGCCGGCGGCGCGGGCGGCGGCATGGGCGGCATGGGCGGCATGCCCTGATTCGCCGGAAAAACCCGACCTGATCGGCTCCTCGGCCTCCGGGCGCCTCGTGCTCCCGGAGGCCGATGCGTTTTTCCAGCAGCACGAAAGGCGCTAGGCTGCCGCCGTGTTCACCTTGCGCGCGGGCGTGTTCGTGCTCCTGCTCGGGCTCGCCGCCTCGGCGCGCGCCGAGCCGGCCGCCCCCGAACCACGCGCGAGGGCCAAGACCAGCTTCGAGCGAGCCGAGCGAGCGGCCGCCGAGCTCCGGTTCGGCGAGGCGCTCGCTGGCTACGAGGCGGTCCTGTCGATCGATCCCTCCGCGCCCTTCGCCAAGGTGGCGCGCGCCCGCGCCGCGGACCTGCGCGCCCACGCCGAGGGAGACTTCGCGCCCCTCGCGCGCCTCGAAGCGGTCCGCCGGACCCCGAGCCCGGACCGCGCCACGATCGAGGCGCTCGCGCGTGACGCCGCGACCTTCCCGCCGGGCCGCGTGCGCGCCGAGGCGTGGCTCATCGTGGCGGAGGCGTTCTGGCATCGCTTCGGCGCGCCCGACCGAGCCGCGTCCGCCCTCGGCGAGGCGATCGCGGATCCCTCGGCCGACAAGCTCACGCGCGCGCTCGCGCTGAACGAGCTCGTGGCGCTCGAACGCGAGCGGGGTGATCTCGCGGCGGCGCACCACGTGGTCTCGCGTTTCCCCGACCTCGTGCCGAGCCTGCACGCCGAGATCGGGCGGCTCGTGCGTCGCGAAAAGCTCGCGCGGGCCGCGGCGGGCGTGCTCGGGCTGCTCGGGCTCATCGGCGCCTTCTCGATCGCGCGCCTCTTCCGCAGGCCGGGCCGGGATCCCGAGGCGATCGTGCGCGCCGTGGTCCGCCCGTCGTCCGTGGCCTTCGCGCTTTACCTCGGGGGCGCGGCGGCGATCCTGGTCCGGCACCACGGCGACGGCGACGTGCGGCCGTTCTTGTGGCTCGGGTTCGGCGTGCTCGGCGTGGACATCGTGGCGCGGGCGTGGCGGCTCGGCTCGCGGGACGGGCGCGCGGCGGCGCGGATCGGCCGCGCGGCGCTCTGCATGATCGGCGTGCTCGCCGTGGCGTTTTTGTCGCTCGAGGGCGCGAACGCGGGCTACCTGGAGAGTTTTGGCCTGTGAAGGACGACCAAGCCGACGCGCACCGAGATCCCGAAGGCGCCGTGGAGATCGGCCCGGGGCCCGTCGCCGCGGACGAGATCCTCGCCGTGCGCCGGGGCCCGGGGGCGAACTGCTCCTCGGTGGGCAGCGCGCTCGATCTCCTGTTCCTCTCGGCGGTCGCGGCGGGCGTCGTGATGGCGGGCGTCGCCGCGGCGTTCGGGGGCGAGCGCTCGAAGGACGAGGGCGCGACGCGCGAGCGTGACGGCGAGCGCGACGGGGGCGGTGATGCGAGCGCGCGTTGAGCCTTTTGGCGCCTGGGTGCGGCTCGACGACGGCACGCTCGTGGCGATCGGCCGCGGCGCGGCCGAGCGGCTCGGGCTCTCGGGCGGCGCGCTCTGGCGCGAGGCCGACGCGACGCGCCGGGCGAGGCCACTCGAGGCGCACGTGGCGGTCACCTCGCGTTGCGGGGCCGGGTGCAAGGGCTGCTACCTCGACGCGCGGCCCGACGGCGAGAGCCCGCCGTTCGAGGTGATCACGGCGCGGCTCGTGGCCCTCGCGGCGGCGGGCGTGTTCACGGTGGCCTTCGGCGGCGGCGAGCCACTCGTGAGGCCCGACCTCGGCGAGCTCGGCCGCGCGGCGAGGGACCTCGGGCTCGTCCCGGTGCTGACGACGAGTGGCATCGGCATGACGGACGAGCGCGCGCGGGAGCTTCGGAGCTTCGCGCAGGTGAACGTCAGCTACGACGGCGAGGGCGCGGCGTACGGCGAGGTGCGCGGCTGGGAAGGCGCGCGGGTCGCGGAGCGGGCGATGCGCCTGCTCGCGGAGGCGGGCGTCGCGTTCGGGGTCAACGTGGTCCTCACGCGAACGACGTTTCATCGTCTCGCCGACACGGCGCAGCGGGCCGCCTCCCTCGGCGCGCGCGAGCTCCAGCTCCTCCGCTACAAACCGGCCGGGCGCGCGGCGGACCTCTCCTACCTCGCGACGCGCCTCTCGCCCGCGCAGGTCGACGCGCTTTTTCCCACGCTCGAGGCGCTCTCCGGCGCGACGAGCCTCGCGATCCGCGTCGACTGCTCGCTCGTGCCGCTCCTCTCGGGCCACGTGCGCGACGCCGCGGCGCTCGCGCGTTTTGGCGTGCTCGGCTGCGAGGCGGGCCGGTACCTCGCCGCCGTGCGGATCGACGGCGACCTCGCGCCTTGTAGCTTCGCGCCTGCCGCGGAGGCGCGGGCCGAGGGCGCGTGGCGGGGCGGCGCGGGCGCGGCGTGGGCGACCGATACGACGCTCGAAGCCTGGCGCGCGCCGCACGACGCCGAGCCCTGCGCCTCCTGCGTGATCCGCTCGATCTGTCGGGGCGGATGCCGCGTCGTCGCGTCGCACCTCGGGGGCGCGCTCGGCCCGGATCCCGAGTGCCCGCGCGTGCGCGCTCACCGCGACGCAGAGGAGCAGACGCGTGCCGAGCGCGCGTAGGCGGCTCCTCGTGGCGCTCGCGTTTGGCTTCGCGGGTGCGGCGCTCGTGTACGTCGCTCTCCGGCTCGTCGAGGCCGTCTGGTTCCCCGAGGCCAACCCGGCGATCGTCATCTGGTCGGATCGCAGCCGCTTCGTCTGGCGCGCGCTCATCGCGGCGTACGCGGGTGGGGCGGCGATCTTCGGCGGCCACGCGCTCGCGACCCGATCGATCGACGCCGCTTCGCGCTGGCTCGGCCGCGCCGCGCTTGCTGCTGCGCTCGCGCTCGCCCTCCAGGGAGCGCTCGTCCCGTGACGCCCGACCTCCTCCGCCCGGTCGCGCTCCTCCACGGCGTCCTCGCCTGGATCGCGGCGCTCGCCCTCCTCGCCCTCTCCACCTCGCTCGTGCGGACCCGCGAGCACACGCGCCTCTCGCGCGCGCTTCGCCTCGCCTCGGGGCTCACGACGTCCCTCGTCGCTGCCTCCTTCGCGACGGGCTTGCTCCTCGAGCTCCCTTACCGCGCGCACCTTCGCCAGCGCCTCTTCCTCGCGTCTCGCGCGCTCGGCTGGCTCTTCGAGCGCAAGCTGCACCTCTCCTTCGGCGCGCTCGTCTTTGTGGTCCTCGCCCTCCTCGCGCTCCTCGCGGCCGGCGCCGAGGACGACGGCGAAGCCTCGCGCTCCCTGCGCAAGACCTCACGCTTCGCCTACGGAGTCGCGGCCCTCTTCTCGCTCGCCGCCTGCGTGATCGGCACGCTCGTCTCGCTCCGCCTCCGCTTCTGATTGCTCAGAGCTTCAGAAAACTCAGCAAGATCTCGAACACGATCAGCGCCACGATCGCCGCCTCGAGGAAGACCATCCGGCGCGTCTGGCTGAACTCGATCAACGTCTGCAGCGTCTCGCGGATCGTCGACAGCTTGATCTCCAGCGCCTTGTGCCGCTCCTGGATCTCGAAGTTGTTCCGCATCTTGTCGTGCAGCCGGTCGGCGGCCTCGTTCTCCCAGGTGAGGTCGGGTTTGTCGAGGAGCGAGATCGCCGAGATGATCTCGACCTGCGAGGCCATCGCCGCGCCCACGAACTTCACGAAATCGCGCGTCCTGCCGAGCGGCCTCCCCTGCCGCGCCACCTCGCCGGCCACCGCGCCCACGCGGTCCAGGATCGCCTGCACGTCCTCGTCGTAGTAGTCGATCGCCACCGACTGCGCGAGCACGGTGGCGATCACGTCGAGCGTCGTCGAGTCGACCTCGGGCACCACGACACGTTCGAAGCGCACCTCGTTGGCCGAGCCTGGGCGCACCTCGAGGAGGAAGCTCTCGCGCAGCGGCGGGTGTGGCTCCTGCTGCAGCTTCTTGTTGAACGTCTCGACGATGCGCTCGCGCTCCGCGTCGGGGACGTTCACGAACACGATCGCGCCGAAGTCGAAGAGGTAGGCGAGCCTGTCGCCGTCGAGCGACACGACGAGCTGCGTCTTCGACGCACGGACGCCCTGATTGGGCGGCATCCACGTCTCGACCTCGCGGAGGACGAAGCGCGACGCGTACGAGTAAGCTTCGACCGGATAGATGCGGGACATGGTGGTTTCGGGCCCGCGCCGCGCGCCCCCCGAAGGCTCAGTGTCCCCGCCCGGGAGCGACCACGCAAACGCGCCGTATCGCCCCGTCCCGGGCGCCCTCCGTCCTCAGAAGCTCGCTTGAAACACCGGGATCTTCACCTCGCGCCCCTGCGCGACCCCGAACTTCGCCATCTCCTCCGGCGTGTACATCGGGCGGATCTCCAGGGCGGGCACACCCATCGCGAACCGGCCCTCGTGCACATCCACGAGCGACATCGGCACGTGAATCGGTCTCTTGCTGACGCGTGGTAACGCCGGCTCTCCTGCGGGCTGGTTCTGCACCGGCTCGTTCGGGTAGTTCTCCGGCGCTTTGTAGATCGTCGCGTTCAGCGTGACGATGATCGTCGGGATCACGAGCGCCATGCCGCCGGCCAGCATGTACAGCGGCACCTCGGCCGGCGGGGCGGACTGCTCGATGAAGTAACCGCCGATCCCGCCGCCCACGGCCGCGAGCGGCGGGAACACGAGGTACGTCCAGCCCTTGCTCACGCCGAACGCGCCCATCCCGAGCGCCACGAGCTCGCCGCCGAGCAACGCGCCGCCCACGATCCCCTTGCTCGTGCCGACCACCGGCCCCTCGGCGGCGGCCTCGCTCGGCTGCCCCGTGAGCGTCGCGACCCCCAGCGCCGTCGCGGCGGCCCACGCTCCGATTCTGGTTCGACAGGTACCCAAAACCATGCTCTCCCGCGCCCGTCCGCCGGAGGCCGGGCAGCTAGCTCATCCGGTGCGCGAGCCTAGCATGGTATTCGAGGAGCTAGTTGAGCAGCTTCCGCGATAGCTGGCGCACGGCCTCCCGCGCCGCACGCTGCATCGCGCGCTCGACCTGCTTCGACGTCGCGTCACCTCGCACGACGATCGCGCAGGCGTCGCCCTCCATCTCGAACTTCGCGGCCGGCTCTGCCGGAGAAGCCTCCCCAGCCGCGCGGATCGGGATCTCGACCTTCAGCGAGCCCACCTGGAGCTCGACGTATCCCATCAGAGCTTTGTCCATCAACGACTGCATGGCTGGAACGTGCGTCCACGCTCCCTCCTTGGCAAGGTCGAGGCGCGCACTCCGGACGTGCAGGCGCAGCCGGGACCGCGGAAACTTGACGTGCCTCGCGAAGTTATCCAGGCTCGCGCGCCGATGAAACCCGTCACCTTCACAGGCACCTTCACCGCGCTCGTCACGCCCTTCACCGCCGATGGCGACGCCGTCGATCTCGCCGCGCTCGACGCGCTCGTCGAGGCGCAGATCGAAGGCGGCGTCTCGGGCCTCGTGCCTTGCGGGACCACGGGCGAGTCGCCCACGCTCTCGGACGAGGAGCAGGTCCTCGTGATCAAGCGCGTCGTCGAGGTCGCGAAGGGCCGCGTGCCCGTGCTCGCCGGGACGGGATCGTTCTCCACGAAGAAGACGATCGCCGCGTCCCAGGCCGCGCTCGCCGCGGGCGCCGACGCCGTGATGGTCGTGATGCCGTACTACAACAAGCCCTCGCAGGACGGCATGCGCGAGCATGTCCTCGCGGTGGCGCGCGTGGTCTCTTGCCCCGTCGTGCTCTACAACATCCCGGGCCGCTGCGTCGTCGACCTCTCGGCGGACACGACGGCGCAGATCTGCGACAAGGCGCCGAACGTGGTCGCGCTGAAGGACGCGACGGGCAACGTGCTTCGTTGCCAGGAGCTCAAGCGCAAGCTCGGCGAGAGGCTCACCGTGCTCTCGGGGGACGACGCGCTCACGCTGGCGTTTGGCGCCGTGGGCGCGAGCGGGGTCATCAGCGTCAGCTCGAACGTGCGCCCGCGTGAGGTCAGCGAAGTGACCCGCGCTCTCCTCATGAACGACTTCGTGCGGGCGCGGGCGTGTCACTTCGCGCTCGTCGACCTGCACAACGCCATGTTCCTCGAGCCGAACCCGGCGCCTGCGAAGGCGGCGCTCGCGGCGATGGGCCGCATGACGCCGGCCGTGCGGCAGCCCTTGCTCCCGGCGAGCGAGGCGACGCGGCGCAAGGTGGCGGACGTCCTCGCAGCGCTCGACACGAACTTCCCCAAGGCCACGTCGTGAAGCTCGCGATCGCGGGCGCCACGGGGCGCATGGGGCAGAGCATCGTGCGGCTCGCGGCGCAGGAGGGCCTCACGATCGTCGGGGCCATCGCGTCGCCCCAATCGAAGCACCTCGGTCGCGACGTGGGCGAGGTGGCCGGCGCGGGCAACCTCGGCGTGGTGATCGGCGACGACGTCGCGGCGGGGCTGCTCGGCGCGGACGTGGTGATCGACTTCTCCCGCCCCGAGGCGCTCTCGCGTGTGCTCACGACCGCGCGGCGGCAGAAGATCGCGGTCGTGAGTGGCACGACGCGGCTCGACGCGGAGACCGAGAAGAAGCTCGACGAGGTCGCGGCGACGATCCCCGTCCTCTGGGCCCCGAACACGAGCCTCGGCGTGCAGGTGCTCGCCGAGATCGTGGCGGAGGCCGTGCGCCGCCTCGGCCCCGGGTTCGACGTGGAGATCGTCGAGACGCACCACAAGGCGAAGGTCGATTCGCCGAGCGGCACGGCGACGCGGCTCGCGGACGCCGCGCGCGACGCTCGAAGAGGATTGCGGACCGTGACGGGGCGCGAGGGCAACGTGGGCCCACGCGTGGAGGACGAGATCGGCGTCTTCGCGGTGCGGGGCGGCGACGTGATCGGCGATCACACGGTGCATCTGCTCGGGCCGGGCGAGCGGCTCGAATTGACGCACCGGGCGACGAACCGGGACCTCTTCGCCCGCGGGGCCTTGCGCGCGGCGAAGTATCTGTTCGGCAAGCCCGCGGGGCGGTATTCGATGGCGGACGTGCTCGGGTGACGGATCAGTCCCTCGCGGAGAGCACGTCGAAATCCGCCGCCTCGAAATGGGCCGTATCGAGCCCGTTCGTGACCCAGGCTCCCTGCAACCCGAACTCCTCCCGCATCCCGCGATAAGCCTGCACGTCGGTGAGGCTCGGGGCGACGCCGCCCTCGTGGTTGTTCACGGTGTCCTCGGTGGTCCACATGCGATCGCCGGGCTCGCGGTCGAACAGAAAGGGGTGGTTGTGCAGGTGCGCGACGGGGGCGAACCCGCGGCCGATATCGGCGACGACGCGCGCCTTGACCTCGCCGCGCAGCTTGCCGCCGACGCGATCGGCCCCCGAGAAATACACGCGCACGCGACCCTGGCCGCGGAGGATGTAGGCGCCGAATTCGGTGGGGTGCTCGATCATCGGATACCTCCGCGCCTGGCGCTGGAAGAGGCGCCATTCGAGGCAAGAGATGGGCTTGACCGCGCCCGCTTTGCCTTCGAGGATCACGTCGACGTTCTCGAGCTCGCGCCACCCGGGCTTCCCGGTCATCACCTCGCGCGCGCGTTCGAGCAAGGCGCGTTGCGAGAGCCCCGCCTCGCTGCCGACCTTGGCGCGTAGACCCGCGCGATATCGATCACGCTCCGGGTCCTCCGGGGCGGGCGCCCAGAGGGAGGGATCGTCCGGGAAATCGAGGACCTCGTGCACTTCGCCGGGGATGGGCTCCGGGACGGCGATGGTCTCGGGGTTCTCCGGCAGCAGCGAGGGGCAGGCGGCGGGCGGGCGGCAGGCCGCGGTCAGCAGGGCGAGGAGGGCGAGGAGACGTGCGCGCACGAGGCGCACGATAACACGTCGCTCAGGGCGCGCCGAGCGCGGCGGGGCGGGCGTCGTAATACTCGATCTTCGAGAGGTGGAACGTCGTCTCCCCGTCGAACCCGGAGTTCGACCAGCCCATCAGGTAACCACGTTGCCAGAGTTGCTCGGGCGCGGGCAGGCTCTCGGGCTTGTTCATGTCGGCGTCCGTGATGTCGTGGAATTGCGTGTAATCGCTTTCCCCTTGCTTGCGCACCCACGAGCGAATGACGCCGTCCTTGGCGCCGGCGGCGGTGGCGAACTTGCCGTGGAAGACGATGTCCATGTACTTGCCGCGGTCCGCGGACGCGATCAGGACCCCGCCGTTGACGACGGACCCCGTGACGGTGTAATTTCCGGTCGAATACCCGACCGTGAGCACGGACGCCTCGTTGTTGTCGTCGAGGAGGTCGGTCTGCCAGACGATCGTGGGGCCGACGCCGTGGGCGGAGTAATCGTCGGTCCATATCGCCAGGAGCTTGTTATTGGCGGGCTCGCGGGCGCGGTCGGTGCTCGTGAGCGAGTTCGAGCGGGTGACGTTGGTCACGGCGCCGATCCAGACCGAGTCGTGATAGGACTTGGCGGCGTCGCGCAGGAACACGTTATCACCCGTGACGCGCGAGATCGTGCCCTCGGAGGTGCCGTCGACGCCACGCACG
Organism: Polyangium spumosum; assembly: GCF_009649845.1. NCBI lineage: Bacteria > Pseudomonadati > Myxococcota > Polyangiales > Polyangiaceae > Polyangium > Polyangium spumosum. The sequence goes on along the minus strand of NZ_WJIE01000006.1, from coordinate 741,350 downwards.
ACATCCCCGATCTGCCAGCCGAGCGACGCGGCGTCGAGGATGTCGAGCCTCAGGTCCTGGCGGTGGTGGTAATTCGCCGGCACGTGCCAGCGCAGGCGCAACCAGAACTCGTCGGCCGCGGGCATGGTGAAGCGCATCTCGCGGGTGGAGTCCTCCCCGGCGAGGTCGGCGCCGTACGTGAAGGGCAGGCCCACGCCGCTGCCGTCGGGGAGCGGGGCGAGCGGCCAATCCGTCGAGGCGAAGCTCCAGCCATTCTCGGGCGCGAGGGTGTCGCCGGCGGGGAAATCGTATTGCACGACGAGAGCCGGGTCGATGACCGAGCCGCCCGCGCCACCGGAGCCGCCGGAGCCACCCACGCCGCCGGTGCCGCCCGTGCCGCCGGAGCCGCCGGTGCCGCCGGTGCCGCCCGTGCCGCCGGTGCCGCTGGTCGGACCGGGGGACGGGGGGTCTGCGTCCGTGGAGGAGCATCCGAGGCCCGACGCGCCGAGCGCGATCAGGAAGAGCGCCCCGAGGCAGGACGGAGCGAGGCGAAGCGAAGCCCAAAGCATGAGGAGACTCCTTTCGGAGCTCGTGCATGGCATCGATCACGCGAGCTTGTCACCGGCCATTTTTGCGAGCCGCGTTCGCGAATTTGCGAGCCGCAGTCGTGTTATATTTTTCGTTTTCATGGGAGAGGCATTTTCGTGGGAGCCACGCGCGCTCCCGACGCCCCTCCCCGCCCTCCCCCGCGCGCCGCGCCGTGCGCCGACGCCCCTCGGGCGCTCCCTCGGCATGCGGGGATCAACACCGGCGCCCCTCGGTGCACCTCCCTGCATGCGGGGATCAACACCGACGCCCCTTCGTGCACCTCCCTGCACGACACGGACTGCACCGACGCCCCTTCGTGCACCTCCCTGCACGACGTGGACCGCACCAAACGCCGTCAGCGCGCGTCCCTGCATGCAGAGGAGACGTTCGAACGCCCTCGGTGTCGTCCTCGTCGCGCGGAGCGTATGCACCCTTGCAAAACAAAACGGACGGACGTACCCTGCGGTGATGGACAATCCTCGTGAGGACACCCCCACCGAACAGTTTCGCCCACGCGGCGCGTTCACCTGCTCCGCCGTCCGCGCCGACCCCGAGACCCAGGGGATGGAGGGCGCGTTCGCGGCGGTGCACGTCGAGCTGAAGGCCAAGCATCGTATGCAGGAGGACCTGGAGGAGACGGTCCAGGAGCACGAGGCCGTCATCTCGGGCTGCGACCGCATCCTCGACCGGCTCGTGCGCTCCTTCGAGCTGCGCCTGCTCGACCTTTGCGGCAAGAACCGCGACGACGCGCGATATCGTCGTTATTTCCTGAACGGCCTGCGCGCCGTGACGGAGGCGAACGCGCGCGAGGTCGAGCCCAAGAGGGTGCGCGACATCGTCAAGGCCCTCGACGAGGACCAGCACAAGCCCGGCTTCGAGCCGCTCTACGCCGAATACTTCGCCAAGCTGCTCGGCGCCGTCGAGGCCGTCGAAATGGCGGACGCCGCGTGCACGAAGGTCGAGGAGGATCTCGCGTTCCTGAAGGAAAAGACGATCCCCGAGGTCAAGCGCCGCTGGATCGAGGAGCGCATCAAGCTGCACGCGGAGCTGACGAAGAGATTCCCGAACGACCCGGCGCGCGTGGAGTCGTATTTCAGCCGGTTCGCGAAGCCGCGGAAGAAGAAGGGCGGGGAGGAGAAATGAACCGATTCGTAATCCCGATGCTGGCCCTCTCCCTCGTCGCCTGCGCTCCCGATTGGGACGGCACGTACGCCGGGGAAATCAAGCAGAGCGGCTTCTGTAATGATGGTTCGTCCGTCCCCGAGACCGAGGCCGACGTCGAGTTCACTGTGCTCCACGAGACCGAGACCGACACCTTGAGCTGGGACGCGGCGTGCGGCGCGACGGTCCTCGCCGACCTGGAGGGGGACGTCGCGAAGGTGCGTCAAGCGAGCTGTCCGGCCGAGACGAGCAACGGGACGACCCGGAGCTCCACGATCGAAGGCGGCACCCTCACGTTCAGCGACACGACGATGCGCATGGAGCTCGACATCTCGGTCACGCTCTCGGGCGCCATCACGGGGACGTGCAACGTCACCGCCGAGGGCCTACTCGTTCGGATCGGGGACTAGCCTCTCGCCTCGGACGTACGCGCGCGCGGAAATGTCCTGCACGTCGTCCCCCTCCCCCACCCCCATCGTTTGCGCTACCTTGCGCGCCCCATGTCCCAGACCCGCGACCTCCTGCTGGAGATCGGCTGCGAGGAGCTGCCCGCTTCGTTCGTCGATGCCGCGCTCCGCGCGCTCCCCGATCTCCTGAAGAAACGTCTCTCCGACCTGCGCCTCTCGCACGGCGCCATCCGCACCCTCGGCACCCCGCGCAGGCTCGCCGCGATCGTCGAGGGCGTCGCCGAGAGGCAGCCGGATCTCGAAGAGGAGGTCACCGGGCCGCCCGTCAAGGCCGCGTTCAAGGACGGCGTGCCCACGAAGGCGGCCGAGGCGTTCGCCTCGAAGATCGGCGTCGCGGTGGCCGATCTCCGGCGCGTCGAGACGCCGAAGGGCGAGTACCTCGTCGGCACGCGACGCGAAGCCGGAAAGCCCGCACAGGCGCTCCTGCCCGACGCGCTCGCGCAGGTCGCGACGGCGATCCCGTTCCGCAAGTCGATGCGCTGGGGCGCCGGCGACGTCGCGTTCGGCAGGCCCATCCACTGGGTCATCACGCTCTTCGGCGAGGACGTGCTCGACATCGAGGTCGCGGGCGTGAAGAGCGGTCGCACCACCTACGGACACCGCTTCCTCGCGCCGGGCGCGCTCACCATCTCGTCGCCCGGCGCCTACGTGAACACGCTGCGCGGCGCGCACGTGCTCGTCGACACGGAGGAGCGCGCGCGGGTCATGCGCGAGCGGCTGCTCGAGGCCGCGAGGTCCGCGGGCGGCACGCTCATCGAGGACGACTTCCTCATCGAGGAGAACCTCACGCTCGTCGAGGAGCCCCACGTGATCGTGGGCAGCTACGGCGAGGAGTTCCTGGAGCTGCCCGAGCGCGTGATCGTCGCCGTCGCCAAGGGCCACCAGCGTTACTTCAACGTGCGCGGGCCCGACGGTAAGCTCCTGCCGAAGTACCTCTCGGTCGTGAACACCGCCGAGAAGCCCGAGAACATCCGCCGCGGCAACGACCGCGTGATGCGCGCGCGCCTCTCGGACGCGCGCTTCTTCTACCGCGAGGACCTCAAGGTCCCCCTCGCCGAGCGGCGCACGAAGCTCGCGGGCATCGTCTTCCAGAAGCGCCTCGGCACCGTGCTCGGCAAGGCCGAGCGGATCGAGCGGCTCGCGCGCGAGCTCGGCCTCTTGCTCCAGCTCCCCGAGCCCACGATCATGGCCGCGGTGAGCGGCGCGCACGTCGCGAAGTGTGACCTCGTCTCGCTCATGGTCGGCGAGTTCCCCGAGCTCGAAGGCGAGATGGGACGCGCCTACGCGCTCGCGCAAGGCACGAGCCCCGATGTCGCCGACGTGATCCGCGAGCACTACCAGCCGAAGGGCGCGCAGGACGCGACGCCGCCGACGGACGCGGGCGCGCTCGTGTCGATCGCCGACAGGCTCGACACCATCGTCGGCTGCTTCGCCATCGGCCTGACGCCGACGGGCGCGGCCGATCCGTACGGCCTGCGGCGCGCGTGCCTCGGCGTGCTGCGCACGGTGCTCGATCGTGGGTTCGACCTGAACCTGTCGGACGCGTTCCGCGCGGCCTACGACGGCTACGGCGGCGTCACGCTCGACCTCGGGCCGGGCGAGCTCGGCGACAAGCTCGGCGACTTCTTCACCGAGCGCCTGCGCGGCCTGCTCGAGGCGAAGCTGCCGAGCGACGCGGTCGCAGCGGCGCTGCCGGTCGCCTCCGATCGTCCGCTCGACGCGCGGGCGCGGGCGACGGCGCTCGCGGGGCTCGACGCGGAGACACGTGCGCGGGTCGGCGAGGTCTTCAAGCGCGCCACGAACATCGCGAGCGGCGCGCCGGCCGGCGAGCCGACGCCGCCGAGGGTCGAGGATCACGCGAGCGAGAAGGCCGTGCACGACGGCTACCTCGAGCTCGCCGCGCGGCTCGTCGATCTGCGCCGGGCGGGCGACTACGCGGGCGCGTTGCGCGAGGTCGCGAGCTTCGCGCCCTTGCTTCACCGCTACTTCCTCGACGTGTACGTGATGACGGACGACCTCCCCGTCCGCGACAATCGCCTGCGCCTGATGCGCGCCATCAGCGAGACGTGCGCGACGATCGCCCGGCTGGAGCTGCTCGGCGAACGCAAAGAAGCCTGACGGAAGGCCGTCCTCTCCTCTGCTATGGTCCCGGGAGGCGAAGGCCTCCCGCATGAACCCCGACCTCGTTCGACTCGGATTCACCCCCTCTTTTGCCGGCCATTTCGCCGCGCTCGCGCTCACCGAGGGCGCGCCCTCGCGTTTGCCTGCCCGGGTCATCACCGAGCATCGGGGCGCCTATCGCGTGCACGACGGGACGATCGAGCGCTGGGCCGTGATCACGGGCCGCCTCCGGCACGAGGCCAAGAGCCCGCTCGACATGCCCGCCGTCGGCGACTGGGTCGTGCTCGACGAGATGCCCGATGCCGAAGGTCGCGCCGTCATCCAGGCCATCTTGCCGCGCCGCACCGCCTTCGTGCGTCGCGCGGCCGGCGTCGACAAGAAGCCGCAGGTCGTCGCGGCGAACGTCGATCGGGTCTTCCTCGTGGCCTCGCTCAACCGCGACTTCAGCCCGCGCCGGCTCGAGCGTTACCTCGCGCTCGCCCGCGAGAGCGGCGCCGATCCCGTCATCCTCCTCAGCAAAGCCGACCTCGTGGATCCCGGCCCCGCGATCGAAGAAGCCTCGGCCGTCGCGCGGGGCGTGCCCATTCACGCGTCGAGCTCGATGACGGGCGAGGGTGTCGAGCTCGTGCGCGACTACCTGAAAGACAACGCCACGGGCGTGTTGCTCGGCTCGTCCGGCGTCGGCAAGTCCACGCTCATCAATCGGCTGCTCGGCGAGGATCGCCTCGCGACTTCACCCGTGCGCGACGAGGACGACAAGGGCCGCCACACGACGGTGCGGCGCGAGCTCGTGGTGCTGCCTTCGGGCGGCGTCGTGATCGACACGCCGGGCATGCGCGAGATCGGCCTCTGGGACACGGGCGCGGGCCTCGACGAGGCGTTCGACGACGTCGCGGCGCTCGCGGCCACGTGCCGGTTCAGCGATTGCCGGCACGAAAAAGAGCCTGGTTGCGCCGTGCAGAAGGCCGTCGCCGAGGGCGCGCTCCCGGCCGAGCGGGTCACGAGTTACAAGGCGCTGCAAAAGGAGGGCGAGCGGCTCGAGGCGCTCTCCGACAACCGCTCACGCGCCGAGATCATGCGCAAAAACCGCGTCATCGCGCGCGCGGTGCGAGCGCATGCGCAGATGCACAAGAAGCGGAGCTGATCCGGATTCGCTGCCCCTTGCGCACGGGCCGCGATCAGGGCGACCATACCGACATGCACGTTGCCTTCGTGGTGCACATGGTGAAGGGCGCGGACGTCGAGGCCCTGCTCTCGGACGAGATCAAGCGCGAGACCCAGGCCGTCGTGATGGGGCTCGAGGACGCGGAGAAGATGGGCTTCTCGGCGTCGGGCATCCAGCAGAAGCCCGGCCAGGCCGTGCAGATCATCATCGTGGCGCGCCGCGACTCGCCCTGGATCCATCGCACGCTCGAGACGAGCGAGGGCGTCGCCGGTTTCCAGATGGTCGACGTCAACCTCGGCTGAAGCGCGTCAGCCGAGGAACGACGCGACGAGCTCGGTGACACGCGCCGCGCCCTCGATGTGTGGCGTGTGGCCGAGGCCGGGCAACACCACGAGCTCTGCGCGGGGGATCGACGCGGCGGCGGCGATCGCGACGGGCGCGGGGATCACCGGATCGTCCTCGCCCCACACGAGGAGCGTCTCGGCGTCGATACGTCGGAGGTCCGACGATCGCTCGTACGCAGGGCCGGAGAGCGGCACGAGCGCATCAAACGCGCGCGTCGGCGGCGCCTTGCCGCCGAGCACCGAGAGGAGCTCGCCTTCGAGCGCGGCGAGGCGGTGTTCCCAGGGCCCGCGCGTGTCACGAGGCCTGCGCACGAAACCGAACGCGCGCGTGATGCGCTCCGGCCCGAGGCGAAAAAACACACGCGCCGCGCGGGTCGTGAAGGCGCCGAGCCCCATCGACGCGACGAGCGCGAGCTTCGGCGGCCGCACGTGGCCTCCGAGCGCGAGCTCCAGCGCGACGAGCCCGCCGAGCGAGTGCCCGACGATCGACGCGCGTTCGAGCCCGAGCTCCTTCACCAGCGCGGCGATGGGCTCGACGAAGAAGCAGACGGCCGCGCTCGGATCGTGGCCGCGGAACGGCGGCGACGACGAGTGACCGAACCCGGGCAAGTCGACGGCGACGACGCGGCGCGAACGCGCGACCTCGTTCAGGACCGGCGCCCAGATCGTCGCCGCGTGCCCTCGACCATGCAGGAAGAGCACCGGCTCGCCCTGGCCACCCTCCAGCGTGCGCAGCGTCAACGGCGGCAGCATCCTGCGCTTGACCTCGAACGTCCCACCGAGCTCCGCCAGGATCGCCGACTCGACCGGGCCCGGCCGCGACACGATCACGTGGACGTCGGTCACGCCTCGTCCCTCTTGCGCCCGAGCACGCGCGAATAAAGCTCGCGCCGCGGACGACCCGACACGAGGGCGAGCTCGTCGGCGATGTCCTTGGGTCGCCGGCCGCGCGTGAGCTGCTCGTCGATGAGCCGATCGAGCTCCTCCTCGCCGACGAGTGGCCCCTTCGGCGCTTCGCCGGGCCCGATCACGATCGTCACCTCGCCGAGCGTCTCGCGCTCCTTCGCGACACGCGCGAGCTCGGGCAGCGGGCCACGCAGGATCTCCTCGTGCAGCTTCGTGAGCTCGCGGGCGACCGCGCCGGATCGGTTCGGCAGGGTCGTCGCGAGATCGGCGAGCGTCTCGGCCGTACGCTCGGGGGATTCGAAGAGCACCACCGACTCGGGCGTCGCGCGCACGAGCTCGAGCGCGTCGCGCCGCTCGGGCCCCTTGCGCGGCAAGAAGCCGAGGAACCGAAACGCCCCCGTGCAGAGGCCCGAGGCCGAGAGCGCCGCCATCACCGCGCTCGGGCCCGGGATCGGCACGACACGCACGCCGGCCTCGGCCGCGGCGCGCACGAGGTCCGTGCCCGGATCACTCACGACGGGCGTGCCCGCGTCGGTCACGAGCGCGACGTCCTCACCCGCGACGAGCTTGTCGACCGCGCGCGTGATGGCGTGCGCCGACGCGTGCGCGTCGAGCCTGTCGATCGGCTTGCCGGTGATGCCGAGGTGCGTGAGCAACCCGCGTGTCCTGCGCGTGTCCTCGGCGGCGACACGCGCGGCGTTTCGAAGCACCTCCGCCGCGCGCGGCGATAGATCACCGAGGTGGCCGATGGGCGTGGCCACCACGTAGAGCACCCCTCGCTCGGGCGCGTCGCTCACGGCCTACCTCGCGCCGCCGACGGCGTCGCCGAGCTCCTCTTTCAGGTACTCGCGCAGCTTCATGGTCAGCCGCGCTTCGAGCTGGCGCACGCGCTCGCGCGAGATGCCGAACTCGTCGCCGAGCTCCTGGAGCGTCAGCGGATCCTCGGCCGCCATGCGTTTGTCGAAGATGATGATGTCCTTGCCCTTCAGGGTCTCGCGGAACTTCGAGAGGCGCTCGCGCACCATCTCGTCCATCTCCTGCGACTCGTAGGCGGCGTCCGGTCCGGTCGTGTACGAGGGCATGAGATCGATACGCGACACCGAGCGCCCCTCGCTGTCGCCGACGGGCGCGTCGAGCGAGGCCTCGCCGCTCGAGAGGCGCCGATCCATGTCGACGACCTCGCTCTCGTCCACCGACAAACGGCGCGCGATCTCGGCCGCCGTGGGCTCGATGCCCATCGCCGCGAGCCGCGCCTTCTCCTTGTTCAGGTTGAAGAAGAGCTTGCGCTGCGCCTGCGTCGTGCCGAGCTTCACGAGCCGCCAGTTGTTCAGGATGAACCGGAGGATGTACGCGCGTATCCACCACGCCGCGTACGAGGAGAGCTTCACGCCGCGGTACGGGTCGTACCGCTTCACGGCCTGCATGAGGCCGATGTTGCCCTCCTGGATGAGGTCCATGATGTTCTTGTAGGCGCGGCGATACTCGTACGCGAGCTTCACCACGAGGCGCAGGTTCGCCGTGACGAGGCGCGCGGCGGTCTTGACGTCCTGCGTCTCGACGTAGTGCCGCGTGAGCTTCTGCTCCTCCTCGGGCGTGAGCAGCGGATGGCGCTGCACCTCGCGCAGGTACGCCTGCAAGGGATCGGTGCGCGAGAGCGCGGCGTCGCTCTTCGGCGCGGCGGCCTTGCGCGGGGCGAGGGGGAGTTTGTCGAAGGAGCCGGCGTCGACGTCCTCGTCGACGACCTCGCCCTCGACCTCGATCACCTCGACATCCGAGCCCTCGGACTCGGCTGCGTGGCCCTCGTCGTCCCCGCCGCCCTCGGCGGCCTCGGCGGGATCGGCGTCGGAGGCTCGCCGCTCGGCTTTCGCCGCGGCAGACGCATCCGTCCGCTTCCCCCGCTTGGTCGCCCCGCCCGCCGAGGCTCTTGTCGTCTTTTTACCCGGCTCGGTCTTCTTGGTGGCCACCGCGGTACCTCTCGCGGGCAATTTCTTAGTACACGTGGACCGCTCCGCGCCACCTCACGGTTCGCGGCCCCGCAGGAACGTGCTAGAGCCCCCCTCGCGTGAGCACCTCCGCGCCGCCTCCGCCCTCACCCTCGTCCGCGCGCAGGCGCTCGCCGCGGCCCTGGTATCTCGTCGCGGCCATGGTCCTCGCATGGCTCATCGGCGTGCAGGGCCTCTCCGAGGCGTTCGCGACGCTCGTCTACCTGCGCGAGGGCAACCTGCCCGACGTCGCGGGCATGACGCTGTCGCTGAAGGACGCGGCGGAGCCGATCGAGGCCCTCATGGCCCTGCAAGCGGCCGCGTGGATGCGCACGCTCGGCGAGGCGGGGCAGCTCGCCTTCCCGCTCTTCGCCGGCCGCTTCTTGCTCTCCGTGCTGCTCGTGATCGCCGCGGGCATGGCCATGAGCGGCAGGCCCGGGGCGCGCGTGCTCGCGATGCAGGCGCTCGTCGCGAACGCGGCGCTCGCGATCTTGATCTTCTGGCTCCTGCGTGACGCGCGGTACGCGTGGGTCGACAGCATCATGCGCGTGAACGACGTGCTGCCGACGCTGCCCGCGAGCGCGCCGCCCGCCGAGCAGGAGTACTGGTCGAGCTACTTGATGAACCGCCGCGTGTGGCTCTGGGTGCCACGCATGCGGCTCATCCTGTTCGACGTGGGGTCGCTCGTGCTCGCGGCCATCACGCTGACGAGCCCACGCACGAAGGCGTTTTTCGAAGCGGTCGCGGCCGCCCAAGAGCAGACCGAGGACTCGTGACCGAGCTCTCCGGGCGTGTCCACGTCCTTCCGGACGACCTCGCCAACCAGATCGCAGCCGGCGAGGTCGTCGAGCGGCCCGCGAGCGTGGTGAAGGAGCTCGTCGAGAACGCGCTCGACGCGCGCGCGCGCAGGATCCGCGTCGACATCGAGGGCGGCGGCGTACAGCTCGTGCGCGTCACCGACGACGGCACCGGCATGGACCGAAAGGACGCGACGCTCGCCGTCCTGCGCCACGCGACGAGCAAGATCGGATCGATCGACGACCTGCGCCGCATCCAGAGCTTCGGCTTCCGCGGCGAGGCGCTCCCCTCGATCGCCAGCGTCAGCCGCTTCTCGCTGCGCACGCGCCGGGCCGAGGACGACGAGGGCACGCTCGTGCGCATCGAGGGCGGCAGCCCCGCCGACGTCGGCCCGTGCGGCGCACCGGCGGGCACGAGCATCGAGGTGCGCGACCTCTTCTTCAACGTGCCCGCGCGGCGCAAGTTCCTGCGCGCCGTGAGCACGGAGAGCGCGCACGTCACCGAGGTCGTCGAGGCCGCGGCGCTCTGTCGCCCCGAGGTCACGCTCGTGCTCGCGCGGGACGGGCGCGTCGCGCGCGAGTGGTTACGCACGCAGAGCCGCGAGGCGCGCGCCGTGGACGTCTTCGACGACGAGCCGCTCGCGGCGTGCCGCGGCGAGCGTGGACCGATGATCGTGGAGGCGTTCCTCTCGCGACCCGAACGAGCGCGCGCGGGCGCGACGCGGCTTTTGTTTTTCGTGAACGGCCGCCCCGTCAAGGACCGCACCCTCGCGCGCATGGTCGCCAACGCCTACGGCAGCGTGCTCGAGCCCGGCCGTTATCCCGTCGGCGTGGTCCACATCGACCTGCCGCCCGAGCTCGTCGACGTGAACGTGCACCCGCAGAAGGCCGAGGTCCGCTTCGCCGACGGCCGCGCGATCCAGGACGCGCTCTACAAGATCATCGCGGCGCCGCTGGCCCGCGCCTTTGGTTTGCCCGCGCCGGGGGCCTCGCCGTGGTCGCATTACCATAAAAACCGCGCCGAGGAGCCCCGCCCCCCGCCCGAGCCCGCCGCGCCCCCGCCGCCCGCGACGGCGTTTTTGCCCGGGCTCTTCGGCAAACCTCCCGCGCCCGCCCCCGCGGACCCCGCTCCCTTCGGTCAGCGAAAACAGAAGCCGCAGGAGGAGGCCGCGCCGCCGGTCACGACCTGGAGCGGCTCCGGCGAGCTCCCCCTGCCAGAGCCGCGCAATGTAAATCAAGGACACACCCTTCCCACGCCACCCGAGCCCGACCCGTGGGGGCTCGCCGGCGACGCGACGCCACCTCCCTTGCCCGCAGCCGCCCCGATCCCGCCGCCGATGGCCGCGCCGCCGCGCGTGTACCCGACGGCGGAGGAGCGAATGCAGGCGGGAGAGCGCCCCGGCGCGTTCGGCTCGCTCTCGTTCGTCGCGCAGGTCCGGCGCACGTTCCTCGTCTGCGAGGGGCAGGACGGGCTCTTCGTGCTCGACCAGCACGCCGCGGCCGAGCGCGTCACCTTCGAAAGGCTCCGGCGGGCCTATGAGACCCGCGCCGTCGCCTCGCAGAGGCTGCTGATCCCCGAAATGGTCACGGTCACGGCCGAGGAGGCGGCGATCATCGAGGAGGCGCAGGACGCCATCGGCCGCACTGGCCTCGAGGTCTCGCTGCGCGGCATGCGCGACGCGGCCATCACGGCCGTCCCGCAGATCCTCGCCGCCCGCGCGACACCCGCCGTCCTCTTGCGGGACCTGCTCTCCGAGCTCTCGCGTGTCGGCGAGCGCGCGTTCTCCGGCGCCGTCGACCTCGCCCTCGCCACGATGGCCTGCCACGGCTCGATCCGCGCCGGCGACCTCGTCTCGAAGGAGGAAGCCGAGGCGCTCTTCCGCGCCCTCGACGAGGTCGATTTCGCCGGCCATTGCCCGCACGGCCGCCCCGTGGTCATGCGGATCCGGTGGGCGGAGCTCGAGCAGAAGGTCGGGCGGAGATAAGCCCGCGAGGCAGGGACGGGAGAATCAGGCTTTGGGCTTGGCGGGCGGCGGCGCGTCGAGCAGCCGGGCGACGGCGGCGACACGCAGCGCGACAGGGTGCGTCTCGTACATGTCCTGCTGCGGCAGGACCTCCACGAGGAGGCGCGCGGAGAAGTGGCGAAAGAGAGGCAATCGCTTCGACAGCTTCGCCGGCACGTACGCCGGTATCTGCGACGACGACGCCTCGGGCGAGAAGAGAGCGCGGATCCACGTGTCGTCGAGCAGATCGCGTTTCTGGTAGTGGCGCTGGTTCAAGAGGAGCCGCTCGGTGTGCATCACGAGGTAATCGGGCGGCATGAGGCGGTTGGCGCTCGACCACGCGTCACGAACCCGCTGGACGAAGCCGGTCGTCACCTCGGGGACACCCTCGAGCGGCATCTCGAGCACGTTCTCCACGAGCTCGAGCAGCTCCCGCAGCTTCTTGTCGCTCGCCGCGAGCGGGGCCGCCGTCGCGGCGGTGAGCTTGAGCGTCTGGATGTCGTCGAGCGGAAAGGACAACGTCCCGGAGAGCAGGTGGAGCGGCGTGCCCTCCGCGTCCGCGTCTCCGGCACGCGCGTACGCGCCCTCGGGGGAGGGCTCCGCGCGCGACAACACGTTGAAGACCTCCGCCTTCTGGGCCTCTTCGATCGCCTCCTGCGAGGGCGGCGGCGCGGGGGGTTTGCCCCGCTCCGGGGCAGGCGCCTTCGGGGGAGGCTTGAACATCGGCCCCCACGCGGGGTGCTTCTTCATGCGCGTGACGCACGCCGGATCGTACCAGATCAGCTCGATCGGCTTGCCCGCGGCGCGCGCCGGGGCCTCCGCCCCGTCCCCCTCGGCGCCTTGCCTCGCCTGGCTCGCGAGGCCCGGCCCCTCCCCGCGCGCGGCGGCATTCGAAGCCGAGAGCAAGCCTGCATAACCCGCGGCGGAGAGGAAGGTCGGATCGAGGTCTGCAGGTTTGGCAGGGCTATTCGGCGCGGTCGTCGAGGGCGGCTGGGCGAAGGGGACCGGGACCTTGGGCGCTCCGAAGCCGCGGGGCTCCCAGGGCGGCGGCGCAGCGGGAGGCGCGGGAGGAGTCGCCACGGGCGGCGGGCCGAATGAAGGGGGCGGCACGGGCGGCGCGCCGTGGAATACGGCGGGGCCCGGAGCGCTGGGCGGGATCGGCGGCGGGCTGAAGGACGGCGGCGTGATGAGCGGCGCGGCCGGCGAGGAGGGCTGGATGAAGGGCAGCACGGAGCGACGCGCTTGCTCGGCGCGCATTCCGTCGATGTCCATGACGGCGGTGCGCGCCTCGTCATCGACGTCGACGGCATTCGTGGACGCGGGCCGCGGCACGCGCGGCGCGGGAGGAGGCGCGCCCTTTTCGCTGAAGGGCAGGACCGGGGTCATGTTGCGCAGCGAGGCGGAGTCGAACTCGACGGTCGTATTCGTGTCGCGCGCGCCCGAGCGCGCGGCGTCCATGACGCTCGTGACCGACGTGACCGAAGGAACCCCGCGCCAGCTATCGCTGGTGATCTCGTCCGGCGAGCGCAAGAGGGCCTCGACGTCGCTCCAGGTCGTGGTCTCGCCCGCTCCCTCGAGGAGGATGTAGACGACGCCGCGATCGGTCGGGCGCGAGAGATCGAGCCGCCCGCGGTACGTCACCGTGCAGATGCCGCGGTTGGTGTCGATGAGGAGCGTATCCGGGCGGAGCGCGAGGGGCATGCCTTCCCGGCCAGGCGCGCTCAAAAAGGCGCGCGGGGCGAGGCCGGGGAGGCGCGTCACGCAGCGGGGCGTGTCGGGCAGCAGGTTTTCCAGGACAATCCGCGCGTCCGCGCGCAGCGACTCCAGTTGCTGGTCCGGCGGGGCGACCTGGAAATAGGCGAGGTCGAAATCGTCGCCGAGGGTCTCGTTATGCCAGGCCCCGTCCCGGAAGGCCGCAGCGCGGGCGCCCAGCCGGTCGCGTCGCGCGGGCCAGGTCGCGGCGATCGGGCCGAGGCCCGCGGGGAGGATCTGGCGCAGCGGCGCCGACGCGAGAGGGGCTGCCTCGCGTGTCACGCCGCCCGCGTCGAGCGTGCGCGGGGGGCTGACCTCCAGCGCCTTCTCGAGCTCGCCCACCACGAGCCGCACAGGAATGGAGCGCAAGAGCGGCCCCTTCGGCGCATAGGCCGACCCGACGAGCACGACGTCCACGCGGGGCTTGAGGGGCACGAGATCGGCGGGGCGATCCACGCTCGTGAACCCGCCCTGACCCGAGCACCGATCCTGCTCGTAAAGGGGCTCCTGGTTCATGGCGAGCGCGAGCGTCCCCGGCAAGAGCTGGTACGTCGCTTTGCAAACCACGGCCAGCGCCCAGCGCTTCTCCCTGGGCCGAAAGAGGACGGACGTGGCGGGCAGCGGGCAGAGAGGGCGGACATCCATGGTCAGGGCCCTGTCGCCTCAGCGGCTCTCTGCAGGCTCCGTCTCTGTCGCTCCGCCTGCGCCAGCCGAGCGCGAGCAGCTCACGGTGCCGTCCTCGTGCTCGATGAGCGACCCGCCGCAGACGGGGCAGGTCTTTTGCTCCTCGCGCAGGCGGAGGCAATACGTGCCGTGCTCGTCCTCCCCCAGGAGGCCGCCGCAGAGCGGGCAGCTCTCGGCGAGCTCGTCGAGCGGAGGATACTCCACGGCCTCGGCGGCCCCCGCGCGCTCCGGCGACAGGTCGAAGGGGTTCAGGTGGACGTCTTTCGCGGCTTGCACGATCACGTCGTTCGCCCGGGAGAGCACCAGGGTCTTTTCCTGCCCCGCGAGGGCGGCCTCTTTATCGCCCATGACGCCCACGTTTCCGCGGGCGTGGAGCATGATGTTGCCCTCGGCCATCATCGTGATGTTGGGGCCGTCGAGGACGATGGAGGCCTCCCCGGTGGTCAGCGTGATCTTGCGGTCGACCATCTCGAATGAAGTGGGCGGAGGGCCCGGGTCATCGACGAACCCCGTGAGCACGCCGAGCACGTTCTCGAAGGTCTCCGGCGCCAGGCTGCGCAGGATCGAGAGCGGGCCGCGCTGCACCGCCTCGAGGAGGTCCCGCGCGCCGCCGAGGGGCGCGATGGGGATCATCCCGAGCACGGAGGTGATGGGGCCACTCAGCACGGGCGCGAGCGGGCCGTTCATCAGCTTGCTCAGCGCGTCGGGGAGCTTGGCCGTGAGCCCGCGGGCCATGGTCACCGAATACTTGCCGCCGACCAGGGTGCTATCGTCCACGCCCACCGTCGTGTTGCGGTTGGCGCCCACCGTGACATTGCGGTTCAGGCCCGTGGTCTCCAGCTCGTTGAAATGGACCACCTTGCTCCGGTTGTGCCCGACGGTGAGGGTCTCGTCCTTGTGAACGACCCGCGTCGCGTCCCGGCCGACGGCGTGCATCTCGTCGTTCTTGACGAGGGTATCCATGTCCTTCTGGGCCTGGATGTACAGGTGCTCGCGCTCCGTCGCGTCCTCGAACCGGATCTCGTTGAAGCCGTCCGAGCCCGGGGAGCTCTTCGATCGGAAGGTGCTGACGGTCTTGTTGTCGGGCAGCTTGTAGGGGACCTGCGCGCTCCCATTGAAGACGCGGCCCACCACGATGGGGCTGTCGGGGTCGCCGTCGAGGAAGGACACGAGCACCTCGTGGCCTACGCGCGGGATGGTGAAGAGCCCGAAGCCTCCCCCCGCCCAGCCCTGGCTCACGCGCATCCAGATGGAGCTATTGTCGTCGCTCTTGCCCTCGCGGTCCCAGTGGAGCTGGACGCGTACCCGGCCAAACTCATCGGTGTAAATCTCCTCGCCGGGCGGGCCGGCGACGATGGCGCTCTGCATGCCGTGGATGCGCGGCTTCGGCGTGACCTGCGGGGGCCGGTGGGGATGGACGGCGAACTGCGCCGTGCCGCGCATCGTCCACTCCTCCGTGGGATCTCCCTCGATGCGGAAGCGCGTCATCAGGAGGCGCTGGCCGCTGATATCGTCGCGCGGGTGGCCCGTGAGGGTGAGGATCTGGCCTGGCCAGAGGTCGATGACGTTCGTCTCGAAGCGGACCTGCCTGCGCGCGGCGCGCTGGCTCTCCAGGGCCACGCGGGCGCGGCGGGTGCCCGAAGGCTGGTGGAACCGCGCCACGCCCTTGTCGTCGCTCACGGGCGTGCCGCCCGTCGGGACGGAGCTCATGTCGGCGCCGTGGCTCTGCTCGACGAGCATCACGCTCGGCTCGTAATGGTACTGCTCGTAACGCGCCTCGGGGCCCGCGGCGGGCGCGGCCTGGCTGAAGAGCTGGAAGTCGGGGTTGCGGAAATCGAAATCGCGGAGGGTATACCGGCCCGGCCGCACCTCGTGACCCAGCCTCAAGGCCGTGACGTACTCCTTCTCGCCGACCTCGGCCTGCCCGGGGCTGTCCACGAACGTGATGGGCTGCCCGGCGCGCGGGGCGCCGGCGTGGGGCCGATCCGTCAAGACGAGGCGCGAGCCGATCTCCGGATCATCACGAAAATGGTAGGTGATCCCGGCCTCCTCGAGCAGCCTGCAAAAAAAGTCGTGGTCGCTCTCGCCATACTGGGTCCGCAGCTCCAGCTTGGGGTATGCGCTCCGGTCGATCGCCCAGACCAGCTCGATCCCCCACTCCGCGAGCAGCTCGTCCACGATGTCGGGAATGGCGATGTGCTGGAAGAGCCGGTGGTTGCGCCGCTGCGTGAGCAGCCAGAGCGCGGGGACGATGACCAGCTCGTACGTGGACAGCCCCGTCTTCTCCACGCGTGTCTGCTCGAAATGGCTCACGACGCCGCCCCAGACGCGCGCGTCGGTCTGGAGGAACGGCAGGCCCGCGGCGATGCGGAAGCGCGCCGGCTGCCCGAGGATCTCCTCGAGATCGATGCTGTCGTCCGGCGAGCGGGCGGTCACCTTGACGCGGAAGAGCGTGGACAGCCCCTCCTCGACCACGAAATGGCGCACGCTGAGAGAGTCGATCCCCGACGCGAACGAGAGCTCGAGATTGGGCATGGCGGTCCCGCTGCGGGGTTAAGGTTTCACCCAGACGTTGGCCTGCTGCATCATCTGGTGGAGAAACTGCAGCGCAACCACGCTGTTCAGCCGGTAGACCGTGGGGTTCATCGAGTTGCCCAGGTACACGCTGAACATGGTCCCGCCCGCTTTCGCCGTCGCGGCGCTGCCCACCACGATGCTGGCCACGTACCCCGTCGTCTGCCCGGCGCGGTTCATCGTGTTCTCCTCCGTGAGCTGCTGGTACTCGCTCTCCGAGACCACGCCGACGCGGCGAAGGACGCTCAGCGTGAGGCTGTAGCTCGGCGTGAACGACGAGAAGAACCCCGACGCAAAATCAATGATGTGGTCGAGCGCCCAGCCCACCCGTCCCCACATACCCCCCCACCACGCGTCGTTCCGGGCTTGCTCCAGCAATCGTTGCGCCTCTTCTCGGCTCGTCGGCATGACGTTACTCTCCTCGATCGGTTTCGTGTCTCGACTCAGCCGCCAACGCTGGGACAGCGGCTGTTGCCTTGCTCGTCGTATTGCAGCTCCTCGCCGCAGAGCGGGCAGAGCTCCACCCGCGGCGCCGAGGCGTTGGGGCACGACTTGCCCTCGGGCGTATCGACGAGCTCGGCCCCGCAGACCGGGCAATCCGCGGGCGCGTCGGGCTGCAGCTTGACGCACGCCCCGTTCTTCTGAAAGCGATCCTTCCGGTCGGCCGACTCCTCCTTGAAATCGCCCTCCTTGCGCCTCTTCACGGTCACGGCCGTGGCCGCCGCGACGCTCGGGTTCGCAGCGCGGGCCGCATCGAAGAGGTTCTCGGCGCCGCCGCCGCCCTGGTGCCGGCTCACGACCACCCGCGGGTTGCCTGCCACCTTGCGCAGCGCCTCGAAGACGCCGATCGACTCGTGAAATGCGTTCTGCTCCTGCAGCACGCGATAGAAGCCCTTCACCTCGCCGAGCAGGATCTGGCTCAGCTTCGCCGCGATGCTCTCCGGGCTCCGGCCCTCGGGCACGTCGAAATACATCACCGTGCGCGGCGCCTCGAAGTCGTCCGCCGCTTTGACCACCGTCCGCCCGCGCGCGAGCCCCAGCAAGGACTCCACCATCGATACCTCGCGACGGTCGCGTATCTCATAAGAATGCGCCACCCCGTCGCGCTGCAAGCTGATCATACCGCGCATCCGGCACAGCGGATCCGGGTGCTCCACCAGGGCCACGCGCGCCGGGCCTTCCCCGGGCGGGAAGAGGGGCGTGTCCCCTCCCTGGCCACGCAATACAAAGCCTGCAAAGCTCATCAAGGACCCCTGGAGAGAGCTGTTACCACGACGGTCGCAAGCAATCGTCGTCCCCCTCGACGACTATGACCGTATAGAAAGAGACGTCGGAGCGTCAAGCCCTCCCCGCGCAACTTTCTGGATTCTCGCCGATATGACGCAAAGCGGCGCGCGGCTCTGTCACGGAATCGATACAGAAGGTGACACACGCGTCGTGGACCATCGGCTTTTTCGAACCATGGTCTCTGCGGTGACCAATGAATCGGCCGCGTTCGTCGCTAGCGCCGGTTTGGCACGAGGAACCCCTTCGGGTCCACGGTGACCACGCGCTCCTTCAAGAGGTGGCCGACGGCCCGCTTGAAGGCCTTCTTGCTGAGGTTGAACATCGACCGGATCTGCTCGGGGCTCGACCGGTCCCCGACGGGCGGCGCGCCCGGACGGCCGAGCACCGCGAGCACACGCGCCGCGTCGTTCTCGATTTCCTCGTGCGCGTGCCCGCGCAAGGAGAGCTCGACCTTGCCGTCGGGCAGGATGTTCGCCACCCGAAAACGCGCCGCCTCGCCGCGCGAGAGCCCGTGCGGCTCGTACGCCGGGACGAGGCCGACCACCTTCCGCGAGAGGATGACGAAGAGGCCGATGTCGGGGTCGTTCCGCCACGCCTCGCCCTCGATCCATTCGTCGAGCTCGTAATCACCCTGATCCCGCAAGAGCTCGCTCACGCGCATCGTCCCGGCGAGCCGCCCCCGATCGTCGAGGAAGAGCCCGACGGGGTGCCGCTCGCCCACGCGCACGTCGCGCGTCTGCTCGGCGTACGGCACGAGCAGCTCCTTCGGCAGGCCCCAATCGAAGAACGCCCCGTACCGGTTGACGTCCTTCACCTCGAGGAACGCGACCTCGTCGAGCGACACGTTGGGCCTGCGTAACGTCGCGATCGGCCGGCCCTCCGAATCGAGGTAGACGAAGACGTCGAGCTCGTCGCCCTCCTTGGTGCCCGCGGGGACCTCGCCCCGGGGCAGGAGAACGACGGGCGCGTTGGGCCGCAGATCCCTCGAATCGACGGAGAGGAACGCGCCCGGCGGGCCCAGGCGCCGCACCGGCAAGTTCACGAATCGGCCGAGGAGATCGTCGTGCGTCATCGTGACCTATGTAGGCTCGCGCCGGGGCGAGCTCAATCCTTGGGCCAGACGACCCCGCGGTCGCGGAGGTCCTTCACCGTGTCGGAGAGCGTCTCGATCGCGTCCCGCGGCGCGAAGCCGAGCTCCCGGCTCGCCTTCTTCGCGTCGAGGTACCAGTAATGCTGGCTCATCTCCGCGCTCACCCGGTCGATCGGGCTCTCCGTGTTCATCCGCCTGGCGATCCGCTCCATGATCTCCGCACCCGCCTGCGCCAGGAGCAGGCTCTTCGGCGCCTTCATGGTCGGGCCTTTCACGCCGCTCACGCGCTCGAGCATCCCGAAGAACACCTCGAACGTCAGGTTTTTCGCGCCAAGCAGGTATTTTTCCCCCGCCCGGCCCTTCTCCATCGCCGCGAGCATCGTCGCCGCGGCGTCGCGCGTGTCCACGAACGACAGGCCGCCGCCCGGGATCATGGGGACGCGCTTCTCCATGAACTTCACGATGTCGCCCGTGGACGAGCCGAGCACGTCGCCCGGACCGAGCAGGAGCGAGGGATTGACCGAGACGACCTCGAAGCCCGGGCCATTACGATCGAGGGCGGCCTTCTCGGCGTAGAGCTTCGACCGGTAATACGGCCAGCGCGCGATCACGTCCTGCGGCGGCAAGGCCGTCTCGTCGAGGACCTCGGGCTCGCGGCTGACGGCGATCGTGCCGCTCGTGCTCGCCAGAACGACGCGCTTCACGCCCGCGGCCCGCGCCGCGTCGAGCGTGATCTTCGTCCCCTCGACGTGCACCCGGAAGAGCGCCTCGGCGTCCTCCGGCCGCCGCGAGACCCGGCCCGCACAATGAAACAGCCCCTCGCACCCCTCGGCCGCGCGCTTGACGCTCTCCGCGTCGAGCACGTCGCCGAGGGCGACCGAAAATCCCTCTTTCCCGGCGAAGCCCGCGGGCTCCTTGCGGCAAAGCGCCACCACCTGGTGGCCACCCGAGAGCAGCACCGAGACGAGGTGACGTCCGAGAAACCCCGTTGCGCCCGTGACGAGATAGCGGCTCATGCGAGATCGAATACCTTCTGGAAGGTCAGGAGCAGGGAGATGTCGTTCGATTTCACGGCGCCCGACATGAACTCCATCGGGCTCGGCGTGTAGGCCTCACGCACGATCTTGAGGAAGATCTCGGGGCTCGTCTTGAGCACGCAATCGGCGGCGGCGCCCTCGGGTTTGCCCATCTTCGCCTCGCACCGGTTCGGCTCGACGCGGAGCGTCCATTTCGCCTCGTTCTCGTTGCCGAGCGTGAAGTAATACGTGACCGGCGCGTTCACGCGGCCCGGGACGAACTTCGTCTCGAGGTCGCGGAACAGGACGACGAGCGGGTGCTCCTGCCTGGGCGTCGCCTCCTCGATCCGGTCGATCTGCCGGATGTCGAGCACCTTGCCCTCCTTGAGCATCACCACCGCCTGCCGCGTCAGCTCCGCGACCTTGCGGCACGCCACGGTCGTCTTCATCCCGGCCGTGAGGCGCCTGAGCTCGCGCACCTCGAGCGGCGGGCCGATCCGCGCCGTGAGGTTGCGCTTCTTCAGGAAGCTCGCGCCCTTGGGCAGGGCCTCGTAGGTCCCGCCCAGCCAAACCGGGAGGATGTCGACCTCGTGATGCAGCGCGAGGTGACCGATCGCCGCGCCAAACTCGTGGATCTGGCCGTCCGTGCTCCGCGTGCCCTCCGGGAAGATCAGGACCGTGCTCCCCTGATCGAGCAGGTCGCCCGCCTGGCGGAGCGCCTGCCGGAGGCCTCCCTTCCGGTCGAAGGGCGCGAGGTTCGTCAGGTTCTCGAAATACGCGCGGCGCCATTTCCCCGCCTCGAAGAAATAGTCCTGCGCCGCGAGCGAGACGAGCTCGTCGCCGTACGCGCCGAGGGCGTACTTGACGAACCCCATGTCGAGGTGGCTCGCGTGGTTCGAGGCGACGATCGTGTTCCGGTTGTGCGGGATGTAGGCCCTTCCGTAGACCTTGGGTTGCATCACCCGGTCGTAGAAGTTCATCTGGGCCTTGCCGAGCAGCTGCTTGGCCGCGTCGGCGACCGGCCTCGGGAGCTTGATCGGCTCGTCCTCGGCCTCCTCGACCTTCGCGAGCTCGGCCTCGTGCGCGGCCTCGCCGCCGAGCTCGACGACGAGCGCCTCCACGTCACCCACGGTGTCGCAACGCGAGAGCCGATCGGTGTCGATCGCCCGGCCCGTCTGCGACTCGAGCGCCGCCGCGAGCTCCATGGCCATGAGCGAGTCGAACCGCAGATCGCCGCGCAGGCTCATCCCCGGCGCGAGATCGGTCGACTTCTTGTTCGCGATCGTGGCGATCGCGTGGCGCGCCGAGGCGCTCGTCGCGCCGCCGCCCTCGCCCGCGGGCATGGCCGAGGCGCTCGCGAGCTTGGCGAGCACGCCCTTCACGTCGCTGCGCTTGACCTTGCGCGTCGCCGTGCGCGGCAGGTCGTGATCCCAGAGGTGCACGACCGAGGGCTGCGCGACCTTCGGGAGCTTCTGGAACGCCTCGCGCAGGGCCTTCATCGCCTTCTCGTGGCGCTCGGCGCGGGAAGGACGCTTCTCGCCTTCCTCGGGTTCACCCTCGTCGCGCTCCGGCACGGCGAGGCACGCGACGCGCTCGCCGCCCTGCCCGTCGTCGATGCCCACGATCGCGAGCTCGCGGACGTGCGGCGTGCCGCCGAGGATGTCCTCGACGTCGTCCGGGTACACGTTCTCGCCGCTCGCCGTGACGATGACGTCCTTCTTGCGGCCGACGATGACGAGGCGGCCCTTCTTGTCGAGCTTGCCGAGGTCACCCGTGTGCAGCCAGCCGGCTTCGTCGATCGCCGCGCTCGTGGCTTCCTCGTTGCCCGCGTAGCCGAGCATCACGTTGGGGCCACGCGCGAGCACCTCGCCGACGCCGCCCGCGTCGGGTTTGTCGATCTTGATCTCGACGTTCGGGATGGGCTTTCCGACCGTGCCCGGCTTCAGGCTCGGCGAGGCCTTGGCCACGGTGAGCACGGGCGCCGCCTCGGTCAAACCATACCCCTCGCTGAGCGGCAAACCGAGGCCACGGAAGACGTTCGCCGTGTCCTTGGGCAGCGCCGCGCCGCCCGAGATCAAGAAACGCACGTTGCCGCCGAGGGCCTTGTGCACCGTGCCGAAGAAGAGGCGGCCGAGGTTCAAGCCCGCCTTCTCGCCGAGCAAGCGGTTCAGCTCGAGGGCCCAGTCGAAGGCCGCGGCGGCCGCGGGACCCTGCTCCTTCACGCGCGAGGTCACGCGGCGCTCGAGCATCTGCCAGAGAGCGGGCACGCCGACCATCGCGGTGATGCGACCCTCCTTGAGGCCCTTCGAGACGCGCTCGCCGCTGAGCTCGCCGATGTAGATGATGCGCGTGCCGCGCGAGATCGGCAGGAGCAACCCGCACGTGAACTCGAACGTGTGGTGCAGCGGCAGGACGCTCAGGATGCGGTCGTGCTGGGCGAGCGGGAAGATCGGCGCGAGCGCGGCGAGCAGCGCGGTGAAGTTGTCGTGCGAGAGCATGACGCCCTTCGGATCACCGGTCGTGCCGCTCGTGTAGATGATGCTCGCGATGAGATCGCCCTTGAACGAGACCTCGGGCGCGGGGAGGTTTTCGTGCGCGTCGGGGTCGGCGAAGCTCGCGAGGTCGTAGACGCGGAGCTCGGGGAGCGCAGCGCGCGCGCCCTTGCCGCCCTTCTCCTCGACGAAGGGATCCCAGAGCGCGACACGCGCGCCCGACGAGCGGAGGATGTTCGAGAGCTGGCGCTCCTCGAGCGCCGGATCGACGGGCACCGCGACCGCGCCGGCCCGCAGGATGCCGAAGTACGCGACGGGCCACGCGGGCTGGTTCTCGCCCGCGAGCAAGACGCGATCACCCGGACGAACCCCGACCGCCGCGAGGCGCGCGGCCGTGGCGAGCATGCCGTCGCGCAGCTCGCGGAACGTGGTGCGCGTGAGGCCCTCGTCCGTGAGGAGCTGGAGCGCGACCGCGTGGTCGTGCCGCTCGGCCATCTCCTCGATGAGGTCGATGAGGTGGTCGTACTTGCGCAGCGCCTTGAGCTCTTTGTTCTGCTTCTCGTCGATGAGCGGGAAGACCCACTTCTCGAGGCCCGGGATGTGGACCTCCCACATCCACTTGCGCCAATCGAGCTTCTCGGGCTCCCAGTTGAAGCGCGCGCGCTCCTCGGGGGGCATACGCGCGATCGCCGCGCGCGTGTTCGCGCAGGAGAACACCCAGTCCGCCTCCGCGACGAAGGGGAGGAAGACGTCCATCACGCTGGCCATCTTCTCCTCGGCCTTCGCCGCCTTGAGGAGCATGTCCGACGCGGGCTTGAGCAGCGGCCGCACCGGCCCACCCGCGAGCTTGCCGAGCACGCCGCCGACGGTGCTCATCGCCTTCGCGATGCTGTGCGCGCCGTGCTGCTGGTATTGCTTCTTCGTGAGGCCGACGGGCTCGAAGTACGCCTTGACCCAGTCGAGCAGCTCGCTGCGCTTGCCCTCGTACGCGAGCTTGCGCTTGTAGAGACCGATGAGCTCGAAGTACCGCGTCATGCGGCAGGCATTCGTGTCCGTCGAACCATACTGGTACACGGCCGGCGCCTTGCCCTCGAGCAGCTCGCAGAGCGAGGCGATCATGCCGCTCGTGACCATGTCGCAGGGGATGATGTCGAGGTGCACCCGGTGGTCGCCGGGGATCTGCACCTGGCCCTGCATGGCCATGTAGATGAACGGCGCGCTCGTGTTGATGCCCTCGTTCCAGCCGGGGAACGGATACTCGCTCGAGCTCTCGATGACGGCCGGACGAACGATCGTGAAGGGCACGCCGCTCGCCGCGAGGATCTGCTCGCCGATGCTCTTCGTGTACGTGTAGATGTTCGTCCAGCCCCAGAAGGTCGCGCGCTCGGTGCCGGCGTCGATGAGCTGGCTCTCGATGAAGCGGCGCTTCACCTTGGCGAGCTCGGCCTCGAGCGCGGTGCCGCGGCCAGGCTCGCCGCGCGCCTGGAGGTTCTCCTTGGCCTCGTCGAGGAAGGCGCTCTGGCGGAACGCATCCTCGCAGCGATGCCGCGCCTGCTTGATGAGGTCGAGGCACTCGACGATCTCGCGCTGCGGATCCCAGTGCGAACGATCGAGCGTGCGCTCGGCGATGCCCGCGCCGAACCAGGTCTCGCCCTCGGCGCGCGGGAACGGCACCTCGCGCGGATCGACCTCCTCGATGAGGCCGGAGCGGTAGCCGGCGACGTAACACGTGCTCGTGTGAAGGACGGGCGCCCCGAGGCGACGCGCGAGCGAGACGAGGTTCGTCACGCCGAACGCGTTCACGTCGAGCGCCTCGTCGAGCGGCGGGCTGAAATCGACGACACCCGCGACGTTGACGACGGCGTCGATCGTGCCGTCGATCCGCGCGAGCAGGTCCTTGTCGAGCCCGCACTCGTGGTGGACGATGTCGCCCGCGATCGCCGTGATCTTGGAGGCGATCCACCGCTCGAACTCGGCGCCCGGGTGGGCCTCGCGGAGCGGGTCGAAGGCGGCGGAGGTGGCGATCTGCGACCAGAACCGCTCCTCGGCGGTCTGGCCCGCCTTGGGCCGGACGAGCAGGTAGAGATGGCCGATCTCGGGGAAGCGATGCAGCAGCATCGAGACCCAGACCTTGCCGAGGAAGCCCGTCCCGCCGACGACCACCAGCCGCTTGCCGGAGAGGACGCGCGAAGGGAGCAGCGGGGTCTTACTGGCAGCTCCGTTCATCTCCGTCTCGCTCATGGAATTCGCCTCGTATCCCCCCGTGAGAGGGAGAGGATTTCGGGTCCCTGGCCGATCAAGTCAAGCTCGACGTGGCGCGAATCTGCATTCGCACTCGTTCACGCCACGTTCACGGCTTCTTGATGCCGAGCACGTGAAACAGAAATGTGTAGACGTCCACGGCCTCGAGCACCGCGTGTTCGAGCGGCGTGCCGACGCCGCGGCCCGTATCGCCGCTCGAACGCAGGAGGATCGGCGCCTTCGCGCTCGTCGCGGCGAGCAGGCGAGCGGCCATCTTGCGCGCGTGGGAAGGATCGCCGCGCGGGTCGTTTTCACCGGTGAGCAAGAGCGTCGCCGGATAGGGCTTGCCGTCCTCGACGCGGTGGTAGGGCGAGTAGCCGTAGAGCGCCTTGAACTGCTTGTCGTCGGCCGTCGTGCCGTACTCGGGGACGTCGTAGGCGCCGTTCGGCGTGCCCTCGAGCCGGAGCATGTCGTAGATGCCGCCGCGCGCCACGACGGCCCGGAACATGTCCGGCCGCTGCGTGATCGCCGCGCCCATGAGCAACGACGACTGCGGGGCGCCGAGCAGGGCGAGCTTCTCGTTCTTCGTTACTTTGAGCTCAAACAATCGCTCGGCGCAGGCGAAGAAATCGTCGAACACGTTCTGCTTCTGCGTGAGCATGCCGGCCTTGTGCCAACCGTCGCCGTTCTCGCCGCCGCCGCGCACGTTCGCCACGGCGACGACGCCGCCGACGTCGAGCCAGGCCCTGCGCGTGGGGTCGTAGTCCGGCGAGACCACCACGCCGAAGCCGCCCTGCCCCGTGAGGATCGTGGGGTTCTGCCCGTCGAGCTTGGCGTCCTTGCGGCGCAGGATGCTGAGCGGGATCTTCGTGCCGTCCTTGGAGGTGCACGTCTCGCGCACGACGACGGCGTCGCTGAAATCGGCCGTCGCGGGCTGGACCATCGCGGTCTTCTCGACCTTGCCGCTGCTCGAGCTGAAGCGATACCAGGCCGAGGCCTCGGTGAAGCTCTCGTTCTCGAAGTAGAGGTCGTCGTCCTGGAGGAGCACGACCTCGTGCACCGCGGAGACGGGCAGGATCGGGACGAGCCCGCCGGGCTTGCCCTTGAGGTCGTACCAGCGCATCTCGGAGGGCCCGCCCGCGGTCGCGCGCACGTAGAGCCGCTGCGGGGTGGGGAGCACGTCGCGCAGGACCGCCTCGCCCTCGGGCACGACGACCGTGGCCTTCGCGAGCGCGGGCTTCCACGCCGAGGTCTTCAGGATCTTCCCGCGCGGCGCGTCCTTCTTCGAGATCACGTAGAGGTCGCCGTCAGGCCCGACGACGACCCGCGCGACCTCGTCGGCGGCGCCCGCGACCTTGGTAAAACCCCCGCCCTGGCGGAAGATGTGGTGCTCGGTCGGCCCGCCGTAGCCGTTCTCGATACGCGCCGTGACGAACTTCCCGTCCCCGCTCGTCTCGACGTCGATCTGCGCGAGGCGCGGCAGTTTGTCGAGGGCGGGCGCGTCGTCCTTCACGGGCGCGTAGAGTTTGTGGAAATATACTTTCTGAAAAAACCCTCGGTCCTCGCTCTTGCCTTCGCCCTCCGAGGGGTACCTCGTATAGAAAAACCCGGTGCCGCCGGCGTTCCAGGCGATGCTCTTGCCCTTGTAGCGGCCGGCGCCCTGCGGGACGACCTCGGCGATCTCGCGGCCCGTGCCCACGTCGAAGACGCGGATCGAGCCGCCCTCGCGGTCACCCTTCGATAACGAGACCGCGACCTTCGCCCCGTCGGGCGAGGCGACGTAATAATCGATCGAGGTGTTCCCCGAAGGGTCGATCGTGGTCGGATCGACGAGGACCTTCTCGGCGTTCGGCTTGTCGACGGGCGTGAGCGTGACGAGGAACGGCTGCTGCTTCGGCGGCCGCCAGCGCATCGAAAAGAGGACGCCGCCCTTGTGCTGGAACGCGTAAAACGCGGGAGACCCGTATTCGACGAACTTGCGCACGCTCGTGTAGAGCGCCTGACGGCCAGGCAGGATGTCGAGGAAGGCGCGCGTCCGCCGGTTGTGGTCGCCGACCCAGCTCTTGACGTCGGAGCTCGTGCCGTCCTCGAGCCACTGGTAATCATCGGCGACGCTCTCGCCGTGATATTCCTTGAAGACGGGCTTCTTGGGGGTCGGCGGGGGCGGGTCGAGCGCGGGGCCGGGGGCCTCGACGGTCGCGGAGGCCGAAGGCAGAGGGCCGGTCTTGTCCCCGGGGCCGGTGACCTTCGCCTGGCCAGGGCAGCCGAGGACGAGGAGCGCGAGGGGCGCGAGCGCCACGAACGAACGGGCAGGGCTCATGTCGGGCGCGGAGGTTACTTCGATCCGGACGATCTGTCAGGTACGGATGTCGCCCCGCAGGCGACGCAACCTTGCGTGCAGAGCCACGCCCGTGCGCTCGGCTCGTCGTCGAAGAACCGCATCCGGGTCCGATTCCCCGAGAGCAGGCGAAAAGCCGCCTCGACGAGCCGCATGATGATTCGCGCCTTGAAATCGCCGCCCACCGCGGCGACGGCGACGATGGTCGCGTCCCGCAGGCCGTCGACGAGGATCTTCCGCGCCCGCGCGGACATCGTCGCGCCCGGGGCGCCGATGTTGCCCAGGAGGAAGATGGGACCTCTCGTGGCGAACGCGGCGAGCGCTTCGGCGACCGCGCGCGCCTCGTCGGGCGTCGCGTCCCCGCCGACCCGCGTGATCGCGAGGTCGGGCGCCTCGAACTCCAGATCGTGAACGCCGATCTTCACCCCTTCACCCGGTGCGGCACCCGCACGCCCTTCGCGTCCGCGACGCGGATCGCCGTCTCGTACCCCGCGTCCGCGTGCCGAATCACGCCCATCCCGGGGTCGATCGTCAAGACCCGCTCGAGCCGCCGAGCGGCCGCGTCCGTCCCATCCGCGACGATCACCATCCCCGCGTGCAGCGAATTGCCGATGCCCACGCCGCCGCCGTGGTGGAAGCTCACCCAGGACGCGCCGCCCGCCGTGGTCGCGAGCGCGTTCAGGATCGCCCAGTCCGCAATCGCGTCCGAGCCGTCCTTCATGCCCTCCGTCTCGCGGAACGGGCTCGCCACCGACCCGCAATCGAGGTGGTCCCGGCCGATCACGATCGGCGCCTTCACTTTGCCCTGACGAACCAGCTCGTTGAACACGAGGCCGACCTTCGCCCGATCCCCATACCCGAGCCAGCAGATCCGCGCGGGCAGCCCCTGGAACGTCACGCGCTCCTCCGCGAGCTTGATCCACCGCGCGAGGTCCGGGTCGTCCGGCACGGCCTCGAGCACGGCGCGGTCCGTGACCAGGATGTCCTCCGGATCGCCCGAGAGCGCGACCCAGCGGAACGGGCCCTTGCCCTGGCAAAAGAGCTCGCGGATGTACGCGGGCACGAAGCCGGGGATGTCGAAGGCGCGCTCGCAGCCGGCCTCCTGCGCGCAGGTGCGGATGTTGTTGCCGTAGTCGAAGACCTCCGCCCCGCATTGCGCCATCTCCAGCATGGCCTCGACCTCGAGGCGCATGGAGCGCTTCGCCCGCGCGACGTACTCCTTCGGGTTCCCGGCCCGCAGCGCCGCCGCCTCCGCGAGCGACAAGCCCTGCGGGACGTAGCCGATCAGCGGATCGTGCGCGGCCGTCTGCTCGGTGACGAGGTCCGGCACCACGCCGCGACGCACGAGCTCGGGGAAGACGTCGGCCGCGTTCGCGCAGATCGCGATCGACGTGGGCTGGTTCTTCTCGACGGCCGCCTCGATCGCCGCGAGCGCCTTGTCGAGGTCGTCGATGCGTCGATCGACGTACCGCGTCGAGAGCCGGCGCTCGATGCGGTGCGGATCGATCTCGATCGCGAGGCAAGACATGCCGGCCATCGTCGCGGCGAGCGGCTGCGCGCCGCCCATGCCGCCGAGCCCCGCCGTGAGCACCCAGCGCCCGCCCTCGCGGCCCGAGCGCGCCTCGTGCGCCTTGCGCGCCGCGACGAACGTCTCGTACGTGCCCTGCAAGATCCCCTGCGTGCCGATGTAGATCCACGAGCCCGCCGTCATCTGCCCGTACATCGTCAGGCCGAGCTGCTCGAGCTTGCGGAACTCGTCCCAGTTCGCCCAGCGACCGACGAGGTTCGAGTTCGCGATGAGCACACGCGGCGCGTCCGGGTGCGTGCGGAACCTGCCCACGGCCTTGCCCGACTGCACGAGCAACGTCTCGTCGTCCGCGAGGTCCCGCAGCTCGCGCGCGATGACGTCGAACGCCTCCCACGAGCGCGCCGCCTTGCCCGTGCCGCCGTACACGACCAGATCGTCGGGCCGCTCGGCGACCTCGGCGTCGAGGTTGTTGTGGAGCATGCGCAGCGCGGCCTCCTGCACCCAACCCTTGCAAGACAGGGTGGAACCGCGGGGCGCGCGGACGGGACGGGGACCTGAGTGGCGGGTCGACATGCCCCCCCGTTTAGCACGAAAGGCCGGGATTTGGGGCTCCGCGCAGGCGCTCAGGGGATCAAGAGGAGCTTGCCCGTGGTCTCGCGACCTTCCAGGCGGCGATGGGCCTCGGCGGCGTCCGCGAGCGAGAGCTCGGCGTGCACGCGGACGCGCAGCGCGCCCTCGACGATCCGCGCGAAGACCTGCGCGGCGCGGGCGGAGAGCTCCTCGCGCGTGGCCGTGTAGTCGAAGAGGCTCGGCCGCGTGAAGAAGACCGAACCCGCCGCCGCGAGGCGCTGCGGATCGAAGGGCGGGACGGGCCCGCTCGACTGGCCGAAGAGCACGAGCATGCCGCGCCGCTGGAGCGCCGCGAGGCTACGATCGAAGGTATCTTTGCCGACGGAGTCGTACACCACGTGCACGCCCGCGCCGTCCGTGTGCCGGCGGGCCTCGGCGGCGAAATCGACATCGCGGTAGAAGATGACCTCGTCGGCGCCCGCCGCGCGCGCGAGCGCCGCTTTTTCGGGGGTCGAGACCGTGCCGAACACGAATGCGCCCGCGTGATCGGCGAGCTGGCACAGGAGCAGCCCCACGCCGCCCGCGGCCGCGTGCACGATGCACGTATCCCCCGGGCCGAGCGGGAACGTCGAGGTGGCGAGGTAATGCGCGGTCATGCCTTGCAGCATCACGGCCGCGGCCGTCTTCGGGGAGACGCCCTCGGGCACGACGACGAGCTTGTCCACGGGCGCGATCACGTGGCTCGCATACGAGCCGGGCACGGCCGCCCACGCGACGCGCTCTCCGGGCGCGATCGACGTCACCTCGGGGCCCACGGCCTCGACCACGCCGGCGCCTTCGAGGCCGAGGCGCCCGGGCAGGGGCATCTTGTAGAGACCGGTGCGCTGATAGACGTCGATGTAGTTCACGCCCGCGGCTTCGACGCGGACGAGCGCCTGCCCTGGGCCTGGCGTGGGGGTGTCGATCTCGGCGAGGGAGAGGGCCTCCCGGCCGCCCGGCGTGGAAACGACGATGGCGCGCATGCAGAGCAATTCGCCGCGCGGGCTCCGAGCGTCAAGGTTGGAAGTGCGGTCGCGGACGAGCGCCGCATTCCAAAGCTGATCGGATTCTGGTATTGCGGGGAGCCATGGCCCTCGATCGCCCGACCCCTGTGACCTTCCATGCTCCGATGGTCCTCGCCGTGGGCCTGCCGCCCGCGACCCTCTCGCGGGCGGGCGTGGTGCTCGAGCCCTCGGGCGTGGCCCTGCGGGAGTCGAACTTGCTCGACCTGCGGAGCGACTCGGCGAAGTATCGGCCGCTCGTGCTGCTCGTGGACGCCGAGCTCTACGACTTCGACCCCGAGGCATTCGACATGGTGGCGCAGGACGTGGGCGCGAAGCTCGGGGTCGCCGGCAGCGCGCGGGAGGCCGAGGTGACGCTCGGTCAGCTCATGGCCGCGCTCGCCCGCAAGAGCGCGTTCCCTCCCCCGCCGAGCAGCGCGGACGCGAAGACCGACAAGTGGGATTTCTCCGAGGTCGTCGCCGCCGTCGCCGCCCAGGGCGGGCGCGAGTAGCGCGAGGGACAAACCGGTTGGTCAGGGCAATACATTCACCCTGACGAACGATCACTTCTTGTCGCGGAACATCGTCACGAGCAGCACGAGCGCGGGTCTCCCCTCCACCTCGTGCACGACGTGGGCGTCGAGCGGGACGACGACGCCCGGGGACATGGCGAAGGCCTCCTCGCCCACACGCAGCTCGCCCTGGCCTTCGAGGCAATGGATGGTGATCGGGTGGATCGCGTGGTGGGCCGCGAGCAGGGCGCCCTCGCGCAGCGCGATGAGCACGAGCTTGCGGCGCTCGTCGGCGAGCACGGTGCGCACCTCGCGGTCGCCCTCGCCGCGCAGCGCGTCCATGAGCTTGATCGGGTTGACGGTCATGGCTGACCTCCGGGCCCCACTGAATGCTCGGCCTCGACGAGCTCGACGAGCACGCCGCCCGTCGCGCGTGGATGCAAAAACGCCACCTTGTGCCCACGCGCGCCGATCCGCGGCGCCTCGTCGATGAGCGGGACGTGCAGCGATTTGAGCAGCACGAGCGCGGCCTCGATGCCCTCGACCTCCACGGCGATGTGGTGCAGGCCGGGGCCACGTTTCTCGAGGAACTTCTGCAGCCCCTCGTTGCCCTTCGGCTCGATGAGCTCGATGTTCGACTCTCCCACGGGCAGGAGCACGGCCTCGGTCTTCTGCGAGGAGACGAGCTCCCGCACGCCGGGCTCGAGGCCGAGCGCCTGCTGCCACTTCACGAGCGCGTGATCGATGTTGTCGACGGCGATGGCGACGTGATCGATACGCTTGATCTTGATCATGGTGCTCTCCGGACCGTTCGAGTTCGGGGACGAATGCAATTCACGTGCGACGCCGCACGAGGAGCGTGCGGGTGATCTCGACGGCCTTCTCGGGCACGCGGCCGGCCGTCTTGCCGAGCTCGGGGGTGAAGAGGTCGGCGCCGCGCTCGAGCAAGACACGCGCGGGCGTGTTCTTGAGGCCGATCACGCGCAGGACGACGACCCCCGCGTGTTTGCCGCGTTCTTCCTTGGCGACGACCGACGAGGCGGCATAAAGCGTATCGCCCGCGAGCACGCCGCTCGGGTGCGCGCCCTCGTCGAGGCCGAGGTCCCACACGGCGTTGCCCGCGGTATCGCGGCTCGAGAGCGAGAGCACCCAGGCGAGCACGAGGCCGCCGAAGACGACACGCGTCTTGGCGAACGAGCTCTTCTGGCAATACCGCTCGTCGACGTGCATCGGATGCGAGTTGCGGAAGAGCGTCGTGAGCTGCATGTGCTCGGCCTCGCTCACGGTGCGCCCGGCCTCGTGCGCGTAGACGTCGCCGACCTCGAAATCGTCCCAGAACGTGGGAAACGCGGCGCGCGGGGGGGGCGCGAGCTCGCCGAGCAACGAGGCCGGCGCGCGCGCGAGCGTCGCCGTGGGGCGCTCGTCGGCCACGATTTGCGGGGGGATCGCGGGGCGACCCGAGACCTTCCCCACGCGGACGAGCACTTTGCGTTCGAAGGAGCAGACGACCTCGCCGTCCTGGTTCGAGACCTCGGTGCGCACGTGGACCACGCCTTTGTCGCCGGTCGAGACGGGCCGGGTGCCGATGACGCGCGAGGCGGCGACGACGGTATCGCCGGGATAACACGCGTTCGGGAAGCGCACATCCATGTACGCGAGGTGGGCGATCGCCTGCTCGCTCACGTCGTGCACGCTGAAGGACAGGCCGAGGTTCAGCAGCAAGAGCGGGTGGACGGGCCTGTCGCGCAGGCCGAGTCCCCGCGCGGCGCGGCGGCTCGCATAGGTGGGGATCACGTCCTGGAAGGAGGCGGCGAAGAAGGCGAGCATGCCCTCGTCGACCGTCACTTCCCAGGGATGCGCGTAGACCGCGCCGGGAACGAAATCGTCGAAGAGCCTGCCGTAACGGATCGTGTGGAGCATTCGGATCGCGGGGGCGCCGGGGACGGAGCGGCGCGAGCATGGCACGAGTTCCGGGCGGATGCGAAGGCTCTGCGCGCTCTGCCGCTTGCTTGACGTCCGGCGGGGCTTCGTGCAGAAGTGCGCGTCGGAGGAGCCCTCGGCGCATGTCCCGGCGTGAAACCTGGCTCGTGGTGATCGATCGTTTCGATCCGGAGCTCTCGCCACGAACCCCCGCGTGGCGCGCGCCGCGGAGCCGGAGCCCTGCGGCGACGATCTGCGAGTGGCTGGACATCCCGCGGGGCATCCCGCGGCTGCTCGTGACGGGCACGATCGGGACGGGCAAGACCACGGAGCTCCAGCGCATCGCGGAGGAGCGGTCCGGCAAGGAGTTCGTGGTCTTCGTCGACCTCGAACGCCATTGCACCGACGTCGTGCACGACGCGCAGGCCATCGAGCGCGTCAGCCCGTGGGAGGTGTGTTTCCTCATGGGCGTCGCGCTCCTCCGCGCGGCCGAGGAGCGGCTCGCCTACCACCTCCCCGACGAGCACCGCAAAGACCTGGAGAAACGGTGGGCTGCACTCGCCAGTCGGACGGGCCAGGATACGCCGCCGCAGATCGACATCGCCTCCCTCGCGAAATCGATGGTCGTGCTGGCGTCCACGGCCGCCGCGGGCGCGCCCGCGGCCGTGGGCGCGGGGCTTCAGGTGCTCAAGGCGGGCACCGAGGCCGTGCGATGGACGGCGCCGTTTGGCAAGACGCAGAAAGCGCTCGCGGACCAGGAGTCCGACGTCCAGGCGCTGCTCGACTGCGTCAACACGCTCATCGGCCTGGTGCAGCAGCGCGGGTCGCGCATTCTCTTCATCATCGACGGGCTCGATCGGATTCGCGACTTCAACCGGGCGAAGGCGCTGTTCATCGATTCGGTGCTCATCTCCCAGCTCGCCTGCCCCCTCGTGATCTGCGGGCCGTTTGCGCTGCGGCACCACCCGGCGACGGCGGCGATCCGGGGCTTCCACGACGTGCCCTCCCTCGTGAACGAGCCGGTCCTCCGCAAGGACGCCCCGAAAGAGCTGGGCCCCGGCGTGGCGTTTTTCCGGGAGCTGTTCACGCGGCGCGTGTCCGATCTCCCGGGTGGTCCCGATCTCTTCACGGCCGAGCAGATCGACAAGCTCGCCTACTACTCCGGCGGCCGCGCACGGGAGTTCGTCAAGTTCGTCTTTCGTATCGCCGGGCTCGCCTATCGGGAGGACCTCGCGCAGGTGACGGACGAGCTCATGGAGCGTGTGCTCGAAGAGGCCCGACGACAGCGGGAGACGGGGCTGCACAAGGGCCACATCCAGACGCTGGAGGAGATCGCGCGGGACCCGGATCATCGGCTCCCCGAGGGCCACCTGGCGCAGGAGCTCCTCAGCTACGGCACGCTCTTGCCGTATCCGAACGACTCGGAGTGGTATTTCCCGCATCCGCTCCTCCTCCGTCACATGATCAAATTGTGAACGACTGGATCGCAGAGATCCGCCAGGGCCTCCGGTTGAGCCCGCGGGGCGTCCTCATCCTGGTGGACGACGCGGTGCCGGAGCGGCTCGGCGGGCTCGTGCGCGCGCTGCTCGCCGACCATCCCGATCTCGAAGTGCTGGCGAGGCCGAGCGGGCTCATCGATCTGCCCGACGGCGCGGTCGTGGTGCTCGTCCCCGAGGCCGAGGACGCTGCGTGGCTGAACATCAACCGGCCGGTCTTCGCGCGGAAATCGCTGAAGGTCGTGCTCTTCTGCCGGCGCGAGGTCACGGAGGTATTGGCGCGGGAGGCGCCCGACTTTTACGACTGGATCGCGCAGCGACACGAATGCCCGCCGGGCGTGGCGGAGCCGTTCGGCCAGCCACCGCGAAGGCTCGACGCCTTTCGCGCGCTCGCCACCACGCTCAATCGCTCAGGGCGCGCCACGGACGCCGAGGTCTTGCTCCGCAAGCTGCTCACGCTCCCGGTCGAAGCGGACCTCGAATCTCGGTTCCTGGGGCTCAAAGCTCGCGAAGCAGTCCTGGCCTTCGTGCGAGACACCGAGGCTATCGAGCTCGACCCACAGACCCGAAAAGCCCTCTGGACCGAACTCGCCCTCGCCCTCCGTTCCCAGGGCCGCCACCTCGAAGCCGCCGAGGTCGAAGCGCAACGCGACCAGGAACTCGGCAAGTCCCCGCCCACTTCGTGACCTTGACTCCCTCCCGAACCCGTGCCTGCCCCCCGGAACACGCACGCCCCTCCCTCGCCGCCTCCCCTACCCCTCGTGCCTCACGCAAGATGCTCCCTCGACGTGAGCATCCACCCCCGCGCCTCACGCAAGAGGGTCACTCGGCGCCCCGAGGCACCTCCGTGCGTCACGCACGCCCCCTCATCCGCCCGCCGAGCACCCCCCGTGCGTCACGCGTGAACCCGCTTCCCCGCCTCGATCACCCCTCTTGCGTGACGCACGCCGCCCGCTCCCCCTTCGAGCGACGTCCTCGCGCCTCCGTCAGCCTTCGCCGCCCTCGTCGTCGTCGTCCTTGCGCTTGCGGCGCGGCTTCGTGGCCGAGAGGAACGACGCCACGCGCTTCGGTTGACCGGGGAAGAGCTGCAGGAGCGCGCCCTCCAGCTTGTCGAGCTCCAGGTTGATCTCGCCGATGTAGAGCAGCTCCGTCGTCCCATGCAGCGCGAGCGCGCCCATCACCGCCCCGCGCTCCTTGTTGCACCCTTCCAGCGTGTCCGTCGCGCCCGAGAGGCGCGGCGTCCACTTCGTCTCGAGCGCCGACCCAGGCTCACGCGCGAGCTCCTCCACCCACGCCCGCCCCTGCTTCACCTCGCGATCCACCCCGAACGCCTGCACGTCCGACGGCGTCACGCCCGCGAAGAAACGGGTATACGGCGGCCGATCCCGACGGCCGTCCGTCTCGTTCACGACATCGCGACCAAACGCCGCCGTCTCCCCGTCCCAGCGCGCATCCGCCACGGCGAGGCGCGCCCTCACACGCGCGAGCTTCCGCTCCAGCCCGCGGCGCTGCTCGGCCAGCCCGTCCCCCTTCTGCGCAAGCGCGTCCCATAACGACGCGAGCGGCTTCGTGATCGGATCGCTGTCGAGCGCGCTCGCGATCGCGTCGCTGGTGTCGGCGGCCGTCTGCGCCGCCATGTCCTCCCGAAGATGCGTGGCCATGAGCTCGTTCCTTTCTGGTACGGGAAGCTACCATGCACCGGCGACACGCTGTCAATCGTCCGCTGGAATGTCGACCACGGGAACTCCGCCTGATAAGGTTGGCGTTCCGCCGGGAGGGGTGCGGGGAAAGCGCATGTCGATCACGCAGAAGGACCTGATGGTCCGGATGATCCAGCAGCTCGCCGACGTCTTCGGCCGTGTCGTCGGCTTGAAGCGTTCGGGGCGGCTCGACGAGGCGGTGGAGCTCGTTCAATCGACGGCCACCAATCTGTTCGGCCCGCTCTGGGAGACGCTCTCGCGGCTCGACGCTTCGAGCGCGGCGATGTTGCTCGGCAGCCGCGAGAAGGTCTCGGCGTGCGCAATGCTCACCCAGCACCGCGCCGAGCTCGACGACCTGCGCGGCGACGTGTGGAAGGCGCAGGCCGGCTACCGGCGCGCGCTCGAGCTGCACCTCGAGGCCGCGCGGCTCGGCGCCGACGTGGACATCCCCACGCGCTCGGCGCTGAAGGCGCTCCGGCCGCGGGTCGACGAGTCGAAGCTGTCGAAATCGTACCAGATGCAGCTCGAACGAATCGTCGGGCCCCGCTGAACCTCGGAACCGCTTGACAGGGCCGAGGAACTTCCGTGTCCTCGCGGCTCTCTCCCCGCCATGCCCAGCGCTCGCCTCCTCCCGCTTTTTTGCCTGCTCGCCGTCGCCGCGTGCCGCACGCCCGACAGCGCCGCGAACACGCCCCCCGCTTCCCCGCCGCCCGCGAGCGCCGCGCCCGTCGTTTCGGCCGCGCCCACGGCCGCGCCCGCCGCGCCCGCCGCGCCTGCGCCGCCCGTGCCTTGTGGCGAGATGGGTTGCCTGCTCTATGACACGCCCGAGGCGGCGTTCGCCGCGATCCTCGCGGAGAACCCGCTCGTCCTCGGCATCGGCGAGTCACACGCGCAGAAGGGCAAGGAGGGCATCCCCACGGCGACGAGGCGGTTCACCGAGACATTTTTGCCGATGGTCGCGGGCAAGGCGAGCGACATCGTGCTCGAGATCTGGGTGTCCGAGGGGAAATGCGGCAAGGAAAAGGAGGCCGCCGTCGCGGAGCTGCAGAAGCCCGTCACGCAGAGCCAGGCCAAGACGAACCAGAACGAGTTCGTGACGCTCGGCGACGCGGCCTACGCGCTCGGCGTCAAGCCGCACATCCTGCGCGCGAGCTGCGCCGATTACGACGCGATCGTGAAGGCCGGCCCGGATTCGATCCTCGTGATGCTGGAGATGATCGCGCGGCTCATGGACGAAAAGGCCAAGGCCCTCGCCGCCCGCAACGCGAACGCCGGCGCGGGGAAGATGGTCCTCACCTACGGCGGCGCCATTCACAACGACATCACCCCGCGCCCCGGCCGCGAGAAGTGGACGTTCGGGCCGGATCTCTCGGCCGCGACCGCCGAGCGGTACGTGGAGCTCGACCTCGTCGTGCCCGAGTTCATTCAGGACAACGACGCCTGGAAGGCCCTGCCCTGGATGCCGCATTTCCAGCGCGACGCCCACCCCACGAAGACCACCGTCTTCCGGCCCGCGAAGGGCTCGTTCGTGCTGATCTTCCCGCGCACGGCAGAGTAGCGCCCATCACACCCTGGGGGCGTACGCGTCTCCCGATCGGGCGCCTATTTCTTGCCTGGCCTATTGTGCCAGGGGCCCGATTTCGTGGATGATGCGCTTCATTTTTGGCTTCGGAGCCAGTTTCCATTCCGGAGGAGCGTTCCATGTTGCATCGGCGTCACCTTGCTTCGTTCACTTTTTCGTCCCTCGCGCTGCTCGTCGGCGCGGGCCTCGCGGGCTGCAGCGATGATCCGGCCCCGAACACCTCGACGAGCAGCTCGTCGTCGAGCGGCGTCGGCGGGATGGGCGGCACCGGCGGCGGGATGGGCGGCGTCGGCGGCGTCGGCGGCGCGGGCGGCCAGGGCGGACAGGGCGGCGGCGGCATGGGCGGTCAGGGCGGGACGGGCGGGATCATCTGCGAGCCGGTGCCCGAGGTCTGCGGCGACAACGTCGACAACGATTGCGACGGCACGATCGACAATGGCTGCTGCACGCCGGGCAGCACGCAGTCCTGCTACACCGGCCCCGCCGGCACGATGGGCGTCGGCGCCTGCATGGCGGGCATCGAGACCTGCAATCCCGACGGGCTGGGGTATGGCCCCTGCGTGGGCGAGGTCGTCCCCGGGGTCGAGACGTGCGGCATGACTGACATCGATTGTAATGGCGTGGTCGGCGACGGCGCGGGCTGCGTGTGCGCGCCGGGGACCTCGATGGCGTGTTACACGGGCCCGGCCGGCACGCAAAACCAGGGGATCTGCGTGGGCGGCACGGCGACGTGCGCGCCCGACGGCCTGTCGTACGGGCCGTGCGCGGGCCAGGTCTTGCCGCAGGCCGAGGTCTGCAACGCCCTCGACGACGATTGTGATGGATTCGCGGACGACGGCGCGGGCTGCGTGTGCACGCCGAACTCGACGCAGGCTTGTTACACGGGCCCGATGGGCTCGGCGGGCGTGGGCCTCTGCAAGATGGGCGTCGAGACCTGCGCGCCGAACGGCTCCGGGTTCGGCCCGTGCGTGGGCGAGGTCCTGCCGACGACGGAGAACTGCGCGACGGCCGGCGACGACGATTGTAATGGCCAGGCGCCTGCGTGCACGGGCGCGACGACGTGGGTGCGGACGTTCGGCAACAACCAGAGCCAGGTCCCGACGGCCGTGGCGACCGACGCCCAGGGCAATGGCGTCGTCGTCGGCAGGTTCACGGGGGCGATCACCCTGCCCGCGCCCATCGGCACGCTGAACAGCATGGGCGGCAATGACATCTTCGTCATCAAGTACAACCCGATGGGCACCGTCGTGTGGGCGAAGAAGTTCGGCGACTCTTCCGAGCAGCTCGTGACCAGCGTGGCCATCGACAGCGCGGGCGATGTCGTCATCGCGGGCGAGTTCCTCGGCACCGTCAATTTCGGCGGGACCGACCTCGCGAGCAACATGGGCTCGCGCGACATCTTCGTGGCGAAGCTCGCCGCCGCCACGGGCAATCACGTCTGGAGCATGGCGCTCGCCAACCAGTTCACGCAGGAGGAGGCGAGCGTCGCGGTCGACGCGGCCGATAACGTCTACGTCTCCGGTACGTTCTCGGGCAACCTGACGATCGGCGCGAACGTCCTCACGCCGAGCATGGGAGGCGGCCTCGAGGTGTTCGTCACGAAGATGGACAAGACGGGGCAGGCGCTCTGGGCCAAGGCGATCACCGGGGCGGGGACGCAATACGCCTACGACCTCGCGGTCTCGCCGTCGGGTGACATCGCGCTCGCCGGCGCGTTCCAGAACAACATCGATTTCGGCGGCGGCAAGACGCTCACGAGCGCCGGTGATTACGATAGCTTCGTCGCGAAGCTCGACGGGCTGGGCAACGCGGTCTTCGCGATCGGCGGCGGCGACGCGATGCAGCAGCGCGCGAACGGCGTGGCCATCGACAGCGCGGGCAACGTGATCGTGACGGGCGAGTTCCACGGCACGATCGATCTCGGCGGCGGGACGCTCTCGACCCCCGACATGGACCTGGAGGAGGACGCCTTCGTCGCGAAGTACAGCCCGTCGGGCTTCTACATGTGGGGCCGAGCGATGGGCGGCGTGAGCGCGCAGCGCGGCAAGGAGGTCGCAGTCGACGCGTTCAACAACGTGCTCGTCACCGGTCAATTCTGGGCGACCACCGATTTCGGCAAGGGCCCGATCTCGGCGAACGGCGAGCACGACATCTTCGTCGCGAAATACGATCCCGCCGGCGTCGCCGCCTGGACCAAGAAGTTCGGCGGCAACCTGACCGACATCGGCGAGGCCATCGCGGCGGACGGCTCGGCCAACGTGTGGCTCACGGGCAGCTACCGGAGCAACAACGTCCTCTTCGGCGACGGCAGCTTCACGGCGAACAGCGGCCTGGAGGACGTGGTCCTCATGAAGATGGCGCAGTGACGGCAATGTAACGGTCCGAGGGAGCTCGCTCCACGAGCTCCCTCGCCTCACCTCTTCACTCGCTCGGCGCCGCGCCCCCGATGCCGGGCATCGGATCCGACCCGCACTCCCGCACCTCCGAGACGTGGCTGAAGACCACGCGCCGCGTGGCCTCCGGCCGCGGGAAACGCACGAGCACGTACGGGTTCGTGAGCGCCTGCGTCACGAAACACGTGGCGCCCGGCTCGATGAGCCGCGTCTCGATCGTCAACGTGCGCCCGTCCGTCGAGCGGCCGATGTACGAGATGTCGGCCTCGTAGCCGCCGGTCGGCATCGTCCCCGCGGCGTAGAGGACCACCCATTCGCGCTGGAAATTCAGGTCCTCGGGCGGCGGGCTGCCGACGAAGGCCTGGTAGAGGCGCGCGTTCGTCAAGAGGGTCCGCAGCTCGCCGCGCGGCCTTCCGGAGGCCCGCGCCTCCAGATCCCTGAAAGGCAGGGCGATCTCGCCAGGGTTCGGCGCCCGCGGCGTACGTCCGACCCCCTCCCTGGCCGAGGCTTCACCGAGGGCCGTGCACGAAACGATCGCCACGAGAGCCCAGCCGAGCACGTTCTTCCGGGAAAACGTCTTCATGATTCCCCCGGGGCGAGGAGCCCGGCAAGACCCAGGCCGCTCGAGCTCGACCACGCATTCGGCTTTTCCAGGTCCAGGAACGTGGAATCGAGGCATTCCGAACTCGAGGTATCTCCGGGCGCGCGGGAGCGGCGGCGTGGTGGACGTGCCGCGGGGGGCGCGTTAGGCTCTGCCTGCTCGTCGCTCGTCGGGTCTGGAGGCTCGTATGACGATTTCTCGCCGCACCCTCGGCCCTCTGGCCGCGCTCGTGGGCTCTTGGCTCGGTTGTAGCAACCCCGGCGTCGTACCAAAAAACGAGGCCGCCCCCGCGCCCACGGAGACCGTGGAGGGCCCGGGCGCAAAACAGTCCTCCGAGGCCCAGGCGCCCCCGTCCTCGTGCGCGCACGGGCTCGAGGAGCGCGCCTCCGTCGACGTCGCCGGCGCCGCGGCCGCGTACTTCTACGAGGACCGGCCCTCGCTTGGCAAGATCGACGCGGGCGCGGGGTACGTCTACCTCGATCACGACACGCAGAAGGCGTTCGTCGCGCGGCTCGAATCCTCGGGCGCGGCGAGGAGCGTGCGCGAGATCGTGTTCCCCGACAAACACGAGCGCTCGCACGTCGTGGGGGCCTTCCGGGGGAGCGACGTCGTGGTGGCGTCGGTGGTGTATCACGCGCGAGAGGAGGCCGATATCGAGATCATGCGGCTCGGCGCGGAGGATCGCCCGGTCTTCTCGGCCCGCATCGACCCCTCGCCGCTGCTCGACGGGACGCCGGCGCTCGCCTGGGGCAAGGGCGAGATCGCCGTCGCCTGGACGCGGGGGCAGTATCCCATGCACACGTCGGTGCGGGTCGCGCTCGTCGACGAGAAGACCGGCAAGGTGAAGCGCACGTTCGAGCTCTCCACGGGCGAAGACCCCGGGGCGCCCTCGATCGTGTGGGACGGCGAGGCGTACTGGGTCGGCTGGCATTCTCGCGAGATCCGCGGCGCCATCGAATTACGTCGAATCGGTCCGGAGGGGCTCATGGGCGTGGGCGCGTCGCTGAAGGGCGGGCTCAATCCATTCCTCTTGCCCACGCCCGCGGGCCTCGCCGTCGCCTGGGATCAGGATCGCAAGATATGGTTCGCGATCATCGACGACACGGGCAACCCGAAGCTCGCGCCCCGGGTCGTCGCGACGCACCCCGACCCCATCGCCAGGCCACGCAAGCCCGTCCTCGCCTGGGACGGCGCGCGGTTCGCGGTGGCCTACGAGGCGCATTTCCACGCGTCCGTGCTCGTCGCCAGGGATCCCGAGGTGCGCGTCACGATCGTCGATCCGAGCGGCGCCGCCTCGCCGCCGATGGCGCTTCACGACGAGGACGCCGCGGGGGAAATGCCGGCCGTCCTCTGGACCGGGCAGGATTGGCTCGTCGTGTACAACCGGGAT
The DNA here is from genome assembly GCF_009649845.1 of Polyangium spumosum. Classification (NCBI taxonomy): domain Bacteria; kingdom Pseudomonadati; phylum Myxococcota; order Polyangiales; family Polyangiaceae; genus Polyangium; species Polyangium spumosum. Next base: position 699,631 of record NZ_WJIE01000006.1, on the reverse strand, counting down.
CGATTGCAGGAAGGAAAAACTGCGCAAATCGTGGCGACGCGCCTCGCTTGCCGGGAGGGGCCGGCGCCGATCGAGGTGCCCTCGGCGAGCCCCTGCGACGCCCGCGCGCGCCCCGCGCCCGAGGCATTACGGCTGGATCCACGCGCGGGCTCGGCGGCCGTCCTGCGAATCGAGGACGACGGATGGGCAGGGCTGTCATTGAAGAAGGACGAGGCGGTGTTCGTCCGCGTCGACAAGGAAGGACAAACCGCGGCGCGCGTGGTCCTGCCCGCGGCGGCGGGGCGGCGAGGACCGGCGCTCGCGCGTGTCCCCGGGGGGTTCGCGGCGGCGTGGGTCGACGAGAATGGCGCGGTCGAGGTCGCGCGGCTCGACGAGGCCGGCGCGCTGAAAACGACGACGCGCCTGCCCGGCGACCCGATGACGCGGAGGCCCGGGCTCGCCTTCACGAGCAAGGGCCTCGTGGTCGCCTATACGCGCGGGGGCGCGGTCGCGACGGCGCTGCTCGACGGCGCGGCGCGGATCGTCTCGCAGGCCGCGGCCGCGGTGCGATTGCCTTTCCAGCCCGGTGATTGCGCGCTCGGCCACGGCCCGCGGGGGCTCTTGCTCGCGTGCACGACCGGCGCGGAGACGAGCGAGACCAGCGTGATCCGCGTCGCGCGGCTCGACGAGGCGGGAAAACCGCTCGGCGCCGCGACGCTCGCGTCGGAGCCCCACGCATTGTTACGAAACCCGAGCGTCGTGGGCACGCCGGACGGCTTTCTGATCGCCGCGACCGGGCCCTTCGCGCGGGAGGTGATCACGATCGAGCTCGGTCCGAACGGCGAGGTGCGGCGGCCCGAGCGGAAGCACCTGTCGAGTTACGGTTATGGGGCGATCGGCGCCGCCGTGACCGGCGAGGAGGTCGCGGTCTTCGGGATCGACGGCGCCATCATCGCGGAGCGAAAGGTTTGTCCGGAATGATAGGCCTCGCCGTCAGCCGGAGGCGCTGACGCGGAGGGGCAGCCTGTCCATCGTGCGCATGATCGGGTGGTTCCCGTAGACCGGCTCGCCGGCGAGCTCGATCTTGGGATAACGCGCGAGGAGGTTCTGGAGCGCGATTTCGGCCTCCATGCGGGCGAGCGACGCGCCGAGGCAGAAATGGGGGCCGAGGCCGAACCAGTGGGTGCCCGTGTGCTGGCGACGGATGTCGTACACGTTCGCGTCGGGCAGATATTCCGGATCCCGGAACGCGGACATCAGGAAGAGGAAGACGGGCTTGCCGCGCTGGAACGCGACGTCCTCGTACTTGAAGGACTCGGTGGCGTAACGCGTGAACGGCATCCGGCCGAACATGTTGTACCGGAGGGTCTCGTCGAAGGCATTACGCGCCAGGCTGGGCTCGGCGCGCAGGAGCGCGAGCTGATCCGGGTGCTGGAGCAGGCTGAGGATGGTCTGGTTCGTCCCGTGGTACGTGGTGTCGGTGCCGCCGACGAGCAGCCCCGCGACGAGCGAGACGAGCTCGGGGTCGGAGAGCCGATCCTGCTCGTCACACGCATTGATGAGCTGGGTCATGAGGTCGTTTTCCATCGGCTTCGCTCGTCGCTCGGCGATGAGCTCGCGCACGATCGCCATGCCACGCGTCACGGGCGGCATGCACGCCGCGAAGCGCTCGGGGGGGAGCCCCGGGATGATCGTGGCAATGAGGCTCTCCGCGAAGGCGATGAACTCCGACACGTAGTCCCCGGGGATGTTGAGGATGCTGGCGATCACGCGCACGGGGTATTGCCGCGTGTACTCCGTGGAGATGTCGACCTCTCCCTCACGCGGGAACTTGTCGAGCAGCGCGTCGATGATCGCCGTGACCTTCGCTCGGTGCACCTCGACCGCGCGCGGGCTGAACGTGGGGTTCAAGAGCTTGCGCAGCCGCGCGTGCGACGCCGCGGGTACCATGAAGAGGTCATTTTCGCGCAACGCCGCAAAATCGGGGAAGGCGGCCTTCATCTCGGGCGGGAAGCCGGCGCCGAGCGTGGGATCGTGCCCCAGCTTCGGCTCCCTCATCAACGCAATGCAATCCTTGTAACGGAAGAAGACGGGCCCGCCTCCCTGCTCCCAGTAATAAACGGGAGCCTCCTCACGAAAGCGGGCGAGCGTGGGGTACGGATCCTTGGTGTAGGCAGGATCCATGGGATCGAAACGCAAAGGTGCGGGCGTCGTCATGGCGGCATTCATAGCACGCCCCGACGCGCCCGCCGCAGGGGGAAATCACTGCACGAGAATCATCGAGCTGCGCGGCGGGAGGTTCACGGTGGGACCACTCACGGTCTGCCCGGTGAGCAGGTTCGTGAGGTTGCCGCTCGGCAAATTTCCAACGGATCCTTGCGCGTCGCCGCGGTTGATCGCGACGTAGACCGTCTCGGTCGGGTGCACCATCTCGTAGGCCATCGTATCGGCCGAGGCCCAGAGCGACGAGCGCTTGCCGCGCCGGAGCGCGACGTGATCCTTGCGGATCTGGCCGAGCTTCTCGAGGTGCGTGCGGAGCAGGAGCTGGCCTGCCGAATACCCGCTCCATTGCATGAAGCGGCGGTTGTCCGGGTCCCCCGCGCCGGGCAGGCCGACCTCGTCGCCGTAATAAATGAGCGGGACGCCGCGCGTGGTCATGATGACGGTGAACCCGTTCGCCATTCGCTCGAAGGCGGCCTGCTCGGACGGCAATCCCGGCTGGTTTTGCCAGTTCATGTTCTTGCCGCCGTCCCAGGAGTCGCCCCACAGCGGGTTTTGCTGGGCCAGGTGAATCACGCGCGGCAGGTCGTGGTTGCCGATGAACGTGCTCATGATGCCGCTTCCATAGGCGTCGTCGTTGCCGTTCATGAAGCCCTCGAGGTCTTGCATGGTGCCCTGGCGCATGAGGACCTTCGAGCAGATCTCGGCGCGCAGCGGGAAATCGAACTGGCCGTCGAGCATGGTGCTCGGATTGACGTACTTCTTGATGAGCGCCTTGTCGCCCGTGTACGTCTCGCCGACCATGTAGAAATGCTTGCCCGTGACCGATTCGATCTCGGCCGTGACGCGCGAGCGGAGCTCGGTGAGCCACGACATGTGCATGTGCTTCAGCGCGTCGAGGCGGAAGCCGTCGACGCCCGTCTGCTGCCACCACCAGATCGCGTTGTCGATGTTGTACTTGCGCGCCGCCGCGACCTCGTAGTTGAAATCGGGCAGGTAGGGCGTGAACCAGCATTTCTCGGTGGTCGCGCCGTCCCAGGAGCAGCCCTCGCCGCAGACGCAGTTGTCGCCATTGCCGTTCGAGTTCGGCCAGAACCAGCCGGGGTTGTCCTTGTAGACCTGGGCCGAGTCGTGCGCGTGGTTCGCCGCGTAATCGATGAGCACCGTGATGCCCACGGCGTGCGCCTCGTCGACGAGCTCCTTGAGCTTCGCCATCGTGCCGAAGCGCTCCTCGGCCTTGTAGAAATCCTTGGGCCAGTAGCCGTGATACGCGCTGTAGTCGTGCCCGTCGTTGCCGAAGCCGGCGAGCTCGGTGTTGTCGACGGGGACGGTGAGCCAGAGGGAGTTCACGCCGAGCTTCGTGAAATACCCGTCCTTGATCCTGTTGATGACGCCCTGCCAGTCGCCGCCCTGGTAATTGGTCGCCTGCGGGACGTTCGGCACGGGCGCGCCGTTGTTCGTGCTGTCGCCGTCGAGGAAGCGGTCGACGAAGACGAAATAGAGGACCGCGTCGCGCCACGCCTCGACGGGGCTGTCCTCCGGGGGATCGTCGCACGTCCAGGGGTCACAGGTCGTCGGCGTGACGAGGCTGTTTTTTCCGCCAAACCCATCGTCGATGGTGTTCGGGTTGCCCGGGTCGTTGATCCAGTTGTTCCCGTCGATGACGTATTTGTACTGGACCGGCTGGTCGTAGGGGATCTCGACCGTGGCTTCCCATTGCCCGTTCACCTTGGTCATCGGGACGCCGACGTCCCAGCCGTCCGCCGCGAAATTGCCGCGCACGACCACGCTCGACTGGCCCATGTCAGCGAGGGTGAACACGTGATCGCAGCGCTTCAGGCTATCATCACACATCGGCGGACCCGGCGGCTCGCCGCCGCCCGCGCCGCCCTGGCCCGGTCCGCCCGCGCCGACGCCGGAGCCAGAGCCGCTGAGGAAGGGGGGGTTGTCCCCTGGATCGTAGCCGCCCAATCCATCGGGCGGCTGGTAGCTGTCGAGGTCGTCGCCCGAGCAGGACGCCGCGCCGAGCAGCGGCGCGACGAGCAGGCCCGAGAGGGCGAGCCAGGTGAACGTGTTCATCGGAGTTCTCATTCGGAGGCCCATCAGGGTGAGGGGTTCATGCAAGGGCTCCCCGCGCGCACGAGCACGCGGAAGGAGAGGGCTTCGAGCGGGACGGCGCCGCCGGCTTCGATCTCGATCGTCTCGCCGGAGAGGACGTCGACGTAGCTGCCGAGCGGCGCGGCGCCCGTCGGCACCGGGACGAGCGCCGTCTTGCGCGCGAAAAACACGAGCACCGGATCGTCGTCCCCCGCGTCGCGCAGATAAGCATATTCGTCCCTCGTCGCCACGATGGGCCTGCGCCTCCCCGCGCGGAGCGCAGGCGAGCAGCGGCGCAAATGGCCGAGCCGCCGGACGAGATCCCGCACCTCGATTTGCAGAGGCCCGAGGGCCGCGGGATCCGGCATCACGCGCCGCGAGTCCGGATCCCCCGCGCCCGCGAGCGCGACCTCGTCGCCATAATAAAGGACGGGCAGGCCGTGGAGGGTCAAGATGAAGGCGAGGGCCATTTTCGCCCGCGCATACACCGTGGGGTCGGTGGGCTGCGCGGGTTTGTCGTACCAGGGGTCGTTCGCGCCGTCGCCCGTGACCTCGGAGACGAAGCGCGAGGTGTCGTGGTTGTCGATCATGCGGCCGAGCACCGCGCCCGCGCCCTCGACGGCGGCGTCGGTCGATACGAGGACGTCCTCGAGCTCCGAGAGGCTGCCGCCGCCGTGGCCGAAGACCTCGCGGAGCTTCCACATGAGCGGGAAATCGAAGGCGCCCGAGAGGGTGTGCGGGCCGAGGAAATACCGGATGCTCTCGATGCCCGCGGCCCCGGGGCCCGTGAAGACCTCGCCGATCGAGAAGAGCGCGTCCTTGCCCGCGGCGAGGCGACCGAATGCGTGGGTGATCCGCCGCGTGGCCCCGCGCGGCATCATGGGGACGGCGTCGATACGCACGCCGTCCGCGTCGAACTCCTTCATCCAATGGACGGCGTCGTCGACCTGCGCGCGCATCGCGTCGGGGTGCTCGAATCGCACGTCGGGCATGTACGAGGTAAACCAGCAGGTGGAGAGCTTCTCGCCCCAGCCGCAGCCGGGCGAGCCGCAGACGCATTTGTCGAGGCCATCGTTGAACCAGCCCTCGTTCCGGCGCGCGAGGTACCGCTCATTGCGCTCGTAGACGTGGTTCGGCACGAGGTCGAAGATCACACGAATCCCGTGCCTGTGCGCCTCGTCGACCATGGCGCGCAAGGCGTCCTCGCCCCCGAGCCGCGGCTCGACCCCGCGTGATTCGAGGGGCCAGTATCCGTGATATCCCTCGTACGGCCTGCCGTCGCCGCGGCCCTCGCGGACCTCGATCGGATTCGTGTAGACGGGCGAAATCCAGAGCGCCGTGACGCCGAGCTCGTCGAAGGTGCCGCGCTCGATCTCGGCGCGAACGCCGTCGAGCGTGCCACCCGCGCGCGAGCCCGATTTGTCGGGAGGAAGCGGCGCGAGCGGCGCGCCTCCGTCACCCCGGAATCGGTCGATCATCAGGTGGTAAAGGAGCCCCTCGTGCCACGAGGCCTGCGCCGGATCGACCCACGCGACGGCCATCCGCGGGCTCGCCTCGGCCCCGGATTCGTCGGCGCCGCGCAAGGTGAAGGTGTGCTTGCCGCGGCCGAGCCCCCGCGCGACGAAGGTGAATCGCCCATCCGAAGCCTGGGCGCTCCAGGGCAATACCTCGCCGCCGCCGCGGTGCTCGGCGCGCAGCGACGCGGGGTCGAGCGCGGATCCCTCGGGCGCCGCCAGAAAGACCCCGCTCACCGTGACCTCGTCGCCGGAGACCTCGACCGCGTCGACGCGGATCTCGGGCGCGCCGCAGCTCTCGACGATCGCGAGCGAGACCTCCTCCTCGCCCTTCCACGTGGTGAGCGGATTGAGCCGATCGAGCGACCGTTCGCCGTCGCGAACGACGCGGTAGCCGTACTCCCCGGGAGAAAGATTCAATGGGAGCAGAAACCAGCCATCGTCGCGCGGCTCGAGGGGCTTCGGCTCGGCCCAGTCGTCCCAGCTCCCCTCGACGCGTATGTCGCCTCCCGCGCCTGGCTCGGCCCAGATCACGGTCGCGCAATCGCGCCGCGGAATTTCGGGCCCGCCGCAACCAGCGGAGGCGAGCCCGAGCGCACACATCCATGCGTGAAGGAAGAACGTCGTTCGCATGGTTCCTCGTTATGCATTACCACACCGGACGGCCGTTCGTCATGCGCGGATCGGGCAAAGACGCTCGGGTACCGGGAACGGATCGGCTGACGCCGGTAAGGGACTTCGGTTTCGATTACATTCTACCGTCTCGATCGGCCGAGCGCATAGGCGATCCCCGCCTGGAGCGTGCTCCGCGTCGGGACCTTCGCGCCGAAGTCGAGGTCGAGCTTCACGAGCGCCTGCGCGACGTCGCCCCGGATACCGGTGATCACGACCTCGGCGCCGAGCAATTCGACGGCGCGGACCGTGTCGAGCAGGCGGCTCGCCACGTGGCTGTCGACGACGCGTACGCCGGTGATGTCGATGATGAGGGCGCGCAGGGCGCGTTTGCTCGCGCCTTCGAGCGCCACGCGCAGGAGATCCTCGGCGCGCGCGGAGTCCACCGTGCCGACGAGCGGGATCACCATGACGTCGTCCGTGATCGGCACGAGCGGCGCGGAGAGCTCGGCGAGGCGCGCGCGCTGCATTTCGATCATCGCCTGCTCGAACGAGGCGCGCTCCGCCTCGGCCTTGGCCCGGCGAAAGAGCTCCGCCTGCAGGCCGTCGTTCGCCCGGGCGAGCTCGTCCGTCCGGCGCCGGACGTCGGCGAGGAGGAGCGCATTTTCGAGGGCGATCGCGGCCTGCGACGCGAGCAGCGAGAGGAGCTCGACCCGGTCCTCCGAGAATGCGTCCTCGACGAGGCTATTTTCGAGATAAAGGACGCCCGAGAGGGCGTCGCGGTGGACGAGCGGCAATCCGAGGAAGGACCGCGGGGCGAAACGGACGAGGTGCGGATCGGCCTCGAACGACGTGCCGGCCGCGCCGCGGCCGACGACGACCGGCGAGCGCGTGCGCGCGCAATATTGCACGACGCTCGCCGCGACGCCGCCGGCCTCGGCGAGCGGGCGCATGTCCGAGACCTCCGCGCCGTCGACAGTCAAGGTGGCCCCGACGAACAGCTCTCGGCGTCGCGAGAGGACGAGCGCGGCGCGGTCGGCGCCCGCGACCTCGAGCACCGTGCGGAGGAGGCGCACGAGCAGTCGATCGAGGTCGATTTCACCCGCAATGGCCTGCGCCGCGCGCACGATGGCCACCGCGTCGAGCGACCCATGGCCACGCGAGGGACGCTCGGCGAGGCGCCGAGGTCCGTCGTCGGGCGAAGGCCCCGCCTCCTCGGCCGATTTCGAGCCGAAGAGGTCGGGATGTTTCGCTTCGAGGTCCCGCACCTTCGCCGCGGCGCCCCAGCGAAGATACGCGCGTCTCGCCGCTTCGAGGTAAGGCCGCGCCTGCTCGCTCCTGCCCCGGCCGGCATAATAATGCGCCGCGCGCTCGCAGGCGAGCCCCTCGTGGTGGACGAACCCGTTTTTCCGGGCCGATTCGATCGCCTCGTCGAAGAGCTCGCGGGCCTCGCCGTGGCGCCCCGCGGCCGCCGCGACCTCGGCGGCGACGAAACGATGGAGCGCGAGGTAGTTGTCCGGAAAAAGCCCGGCCCAGGCTTCGAGCTTCGCCCGGTGCGGCGCGAGGCGCTCGTGGAGGCGGGCGCGCTCGGCCTCGTCCGCGCCGGAGAGTCTCATCGAATACGCGAGCGCGACGACGAAGGTGGAGAAGGCCTCGAGGTAGAGCCACGTCCCCCCGGCGATCTGCGCCTCGGCGCGCTCGGCAGAGCAAAACGCGCCGTCGAGGTCGCCGTGGAGCAGGCAGAGCTGCGTCCGGAGGGCGTGGTGCATACACGCCGCATATCCGAATTTCGCCTCGACCTCGTCGACGAACGCGTCGTCGAAATCGACGTCGTCGAGAGAGGTCGGCCCCGGGGTGCGGCTCCTCAGGGCGTCGAGCATGCGGCCGAGGGTGCCGAGCAGGTGCGACGTCATGGGATCACGCACCTCCGGGAGGATCCCCGTGGCTTTCTCCCACGCCGCGCGCACGGAGGAGAGCGGCTCACCCGCCCAGTACCGGAGCGAGATGTCGAGGTGGAGCGAATACGAGGCGTACGAGACGTCGCCCGATTCGAGGCTATGGGCGAGGGCGCGCTCGACGAACGGGAGCGCGCTCCGGATGGGCACGAAATGCGGGGCGAACGCGCCGAGGGTCCAGGACGTCTTTCCGCGAAGCGCGGGGCTCCGGACGCGATCTTCGAGCCGCACCGCGAGTTCGAAGATCGCCCGGGCGGTCGTGGCATCGCCGAGGATCATGGCCAGCAGGACGGCATACCCCGTGTACGCGAAGGCCGCGACGTCGGCGTGGCCGTGCTCGACGCAGGCGGCGACGAGCCGCACGATGACCACGTGATGCAGCGACCGATCGGCGATGTACGTGACGGAGACGATCCCGGTGAGCAGGTCGAGCTGCAGGGCGACGACGGGATCCTGGATCCGCAGGGAGGAGGCGAGCTCGTCGGGGCAGCGGCCGCCGACGAGGCGGGTGATGTCGGCGAGCGCCGCGGGGAGCGACGCGGCCTCCGCTCCTTTGTCCGGTAAAACGACGCCGAGCTCGGACAAACCTTCGCGGCCGGCGGCGATGGCCTCCGCGTACAGGCCACGCGAGGCCTGGAGGGCGAGCCTTTTCCCGTGCACGCCCGCGCGCTCGAGGGGCGTCTGCGCATGGGAGAGCGCGGAGGCGAGAAACACCTCGGCGCGCTCGACGTGTCCCTCGACGTGCGCGCACTCGGCCCGCGAGGAGAAAAACGCGAGGGCGAATGCAGGGTCGGCCGCGAACGCGGAGGCGGAGAGGAGGGCCGCGGCGGCGTCGTGAAATTCGACGGCGGTGTGGAACGCGGCCCGCGCTCGCGCCCTCTGGCCCGCCGAGAAGAGCAGGCGCGCGATGGCGATTCGCTCGCCCTCGTCGTCGAGCAGGGACGCGCCTCCGCGGAAATGGTGGGCGACCTCGAAGAGCCGCTCGTCCGAGGCATCTTCTTCGCCTCGCAAGGCTCGGCCGATCGCGAGGTGCACGCGCGCCCGCTCGTCCCCTTCGAGGAGCAAACGCGCCGCCTCGCGCACCTTTTCGTGCACGAAATGGTACGTGCCGCTCCCCGGGACGATCATCCCCTCGTCGATCGCCTCGGCGAGCTCTCTGGAGAGCTCATCCGCGGGCGCGCCGAGGACCTCGCGCAGTTTGTCGGCGTCGAATACCTGGCCGAGGAGGGCCGCGGCGGCGAGGGCGCGGCGCGCCCCGGGCGAGAGCTTGCCGAGCCGATCGGCCACGAAGAGGGCGGCGTCGTCGGGAATGGGCAGGTCGAGGATACGCCGTTCGTCCCAGCGAACGGCGTTCGTCCGGGCCTCTCGCTCGACGAGGCCCTCGGAGAAGAGGGCGTCGAGCACGTGCAAGACGAGGAAGGGATTGCCGCGCGATTTGCGATGCAAGAGGCGCGCGAGCTCCGCGACCTCGCCTTCGGGCGCGGAGAGCACGTCGGCGACGATACGACCGACGTGCTCCACGGCGAGCGGGCCGAGCACGATACGCTTCGCCGAAATGCCACGCTCCGAGAGAGATTCGAGGGAGGCGCCGAGCGGCCGAGCGGGCGCGATCTCCTCCTCGTGCGCCGCGCCGAGGACGAGCAGGCGCGAGAGCTCCTCTTCGGCGAGGAGCTCGCCGAGCATGGAGAGCGCCTCGGGGTCGAGGCGGTCGATATCATCGAAGAAGAGCGCGACGAGGGGAAAAGACGCGCAAAATACGGAGAGGAACGCGCACAAGGCGCGCCCCACGCGGCGGCGCGCTTCGGCGAGGCCGAGTTCGGGGATCGGGGGCTGGGGGCCGAGGACCGTGGCGACGTCGGGCGCGAGGTCCGAGAGGAGCGCGCCGTGACCGTCGAGGGCTTCGAGGAGGCGCGCGCGAAGGGCGGCGAGGCGGTCCTCCGGCTCGGTGAGGGCGCGGCGCGCGAGGGCCGTGAGGACCTCCGCGATCGGCGCGCGGGGCGCGGCGCCGTCCCGAGGTTTTGCCATGACAAACAGGCCCCCCTCGTGGGTGATCTGCTCGCGCGCCTCGCCGATCAGCGTGGATTTGCCCGCGCCGGCGGGGCCGAGGACGAGGACGAGCTCGACGGCGCCGGCTCTCGCGCTCTCGGCATATCGAGCGAGGGCCCGGGCCTCGCCCTCGCGGCCGAAGGTTTTACCCCAGATACGCCGATCGTCGGGGCCGTCGCCCGCGCCGAGGGGAAAGGGCGCGGCCTCGGGGCCTTCGCGCAAGAATCGTTCGAGGTCCTGCGCGAGGGCGCGGCCGGTCTGGTATCGATCCGCGGGCGCCTTGGCGAGGAGCTTCTGCACGATATCGGAGAGCACGCGCGGGACGGCCGGGGCGCGCTCGTGCACGGGCACGGGCGCGCGCGCGAGGTGGGCGTGGGCGAGCTCGAGGGGATCGGCGGAGACGAAGGGCGGCGCCCCCGTGAGCATTTCGTGAAAAATGGCGCCGAGCGAATACAGATCCGCGCGCCCGTCGAAGCCGCGGCTCGCCCGCCTCGCGCGCTCGGGGGCGGCGTACGAGAGCGAGGCTTCGCGGGAAACACGCTGCACCTCCGCGAGGAAGGCGTCGCCCGACGCGGGCTCCACGAGGATCACGGACGGCGAGAGATCGCCGTGGACCCGGCCCGCGCGGTGGAGCTCGTCGAGCGAGAGGGCGAGCGCGAGCGCGAGGCGCGCGGCTTCCTCGTGGTTTGTCATGCCAGACGCGAGCAGGGCCGCGAGGGTCTTTTGCCCGCGCTCGTCCCCCGGACCGAGGTGGCTCATGCCGAATCGTGCCTCCGTTGCCTCTCGCGTCGGAGGTGCCCCTCGGTGTTCCACGCCTGCATGCCTCGAACATATCAGGTTCGAGGCCTCCCAAGCGCCGAGGGGACGGTCTACTCGGTGCGCTGGATGATGTGAAAGCCGTACGCGGTCTCGACGACCTCGCTGATCTCTTTGACCTGGAGCTCGAAGGCGGCGTCCGAGAAGGCCTTGACCATGGCGCCGCGCTCGAACGCGCCGAGATCGCCGCCGCGCTCGGCGGCCCCGGGCTCGTCGGAGCACTCGCCGACGACCGACTCCCACGCCGCGCCGGAGCGCAAGGCGCGCAGGCAGTCCTGCGCCTTCTTCTTCGCCTCGTCGCGCGTGCGGTTGACGTCCTCGGGGCGCTGCTGCGAGCGCTGGTGCATGACGAGGATGTGGCGCGCGCCGATGCGGGTCGGCAGGCGCGCGATCCGCTGCCGCTCGCGCTCCTCGATGGCCTCGCGCTCGGCCGCCCGCTGAGGGCCGAGCGTCTCGAGCCCGCCCCCCGTCCAGTCCGGCCCCGACGCGAGCGAGGTGCACGCAGGACAGACGAAGGCGAGCGCGAGGAGAACGGAAACGCGGCCAGCGAGGGCTGCCATGGGGCGGGAACGTGGACCAGGGGCCGCGGGCGCGCAAGGGCCAAGCGTTGGCAGTAGGATGAAGTCGTGCCGCTGCTCGACGTGGTCCTCGGCTACGACTGCAACCTCGCGTGTACCTACTGCACGATCAGCGAGGTGATGCGGCGACGCGCGCTCACGACGCCAGAGGTGGCGCGCGAGATCGATCGTGCCGCGTCGAGCGGCTTTCGCGACGTGGCGTTCACGGGCGGCGAACCGACGATCCGAAGCGACCTGCCCGCCCTCGTGCGGTACGCGAAGAAGCGCGGGTTCGAGCACGTGAAGGTCGCGTCGAACGGCCTCCGGTACGCGCACCTGCCGTACCTGGAGCTGCTCGTCGCGGCGGGCGTCGATCAGTTCCACGTGTCGATGCACGCGAAGGACGACGCGGCGTACGAGGCGACGGTGCAACGTGAAGGCACGGCGATCCTGCGGCAAAAGGCGATCGAGAACCTCGTCGCGCGTGGGCTCGATCCGATCGCGGATCTCATCCTGAAGGAGGACACGTACCGGGAGGTGCGCGCCTGGGTCGAAGCGCTGCACGCGCAGGGGATCCGGCAATTCCGGCTGTGGCTCGTGTCGCTCACGGACAACAACCGCGCGAACGTGCATCAGCTCCCGCGCCTCACGGACGTGGCAGCGAAGGCACGCGAGGCGTTCGAGGCCGCGCGACGAGGTGGCTACGAGGTGCACGCGCTCCACGTCCCGCGTTGCTTCGTGCCGGGGTACGAGGATCACGTCAGGCATCCGGGCGCGGACCGCGTGCGGGTGGTGACGCCGGACGAGGTGTTCGATCTGAAAAACTCGCGCCTGACGGGAGGCGTGAAGCCCGCGGGCTGCGAGGGCTGCCGGTTCTTCGATACATGCCCGGGCCTGCGGCCCGACTACGTGGAGCGATACGGCGAAGGCGAGGTACGCGCCGTGCCCGCGCGTGACGAAGAGCTCAACCCTTCGAGCCCGTAGGGCCGTACCCCTCGCCCTCGCGAGGACCACCGCCGGGCAGATCGAGGTCGTCGAGGCCCGCGAGGACGGAGAGCGAGACGGGGTGGTAAGGCGGCCGCGGCGTGATGGGCTTGTCGACGTCGCCGCCGCGCTCGTGGACGAGGCGCGCGCAGAGCGCGAGGCACCACTTGCCCTGGCACCAGCCAGTGCCGAAGCCGGTGTACCGCTTGACCGACTCGATGTCGCGGTAGCCGCGCTCGAAGGCGGCTTCGAGCTCGTGCAACGTCACGTCCTCACAGCGGCAAACCAGGGTTTTCATGCACGAACCTCTCGCGGGACTGTAGCGCCCCCCCGGGGGGATCGGCTATACGGGGGGCATGCCTCAGAAACCGCAGGTTCGTGCCAAAGAGAAGGTTCGCCAGACGCGCAGGCTCGCCCGCTGGCGCGCAAAGAAGGCCGCCGAAGCGCAGGCGCAGCAGGCCCCCGCGCCGAAGCCGGCCTCGTGAAGCCGACGTCCGTGCCGTGAGCCCACGCGCTCACGGCATCGGACGGACGTGCTCGTCACTCCACCTCGACGCCGTCCGCTTCGGCCTCGTTCGTGTCGGACACATCCGGCGCGTGCTTGCCCTTCTTCCGCTCGGCCCGGATCGAAGCCATCTCCGCGCGCGAAGGGTTGATCACGAGGAAGCCGTGATCGGCGTCGAGCAGCGCCACGTCGCCGGGCGACGCCCACTGAAAGAGCCCCTCGACCTGCGTGATCGACGGCACGCCGAGCAGCCGCAAGAGCACGGGCGTGCGCGGATCCGAGGCGCGCTCGCTGAGCACGACGCCCACGGGATGCGTACGCGCCGAGACGACGAGGTCGAAGACGGTGAGCCGGTCGCCGATGAGCACGGCCTTCGTCGGCAGCTCGGCGCGCGCGTCGGGCGTCGCGAGCATGACGAGCGCGTCGCAGAGGTCTTCCATGTCCCGCGCGCGCTCCTGCATGAAGGGATCACCGACGATCCCGTTCGCCGCGCGCACACCCTCGCGCGCGACGAGGCCGAGCGCCTGCGCGACGCCGTGGCCCTCGGCGACGAGCTCGAAGGCGCGCTGACGGAGGCGCAGGTCGCCGATCATGAGCTCGTACGTGGAGAGGAACGCGGCCTCGCGCGCGAGCCCGAGCGTACGCGCGCGGCCGACGAGCGACGAGAGCGCCTTCTCGGCCGAAGCCCAGGCCGTGCGCAGGAGCTTCGTGTCCTCGGCCGTGGCCTTGCGCTGCGGTGAGGTGGCCGGGCGTCGCAAGGCCGCGACAGCGCCGAGCGATCGACCCGAGACGAGCGGCACGCCGGGCAGCGTGACCTTGCGCGTGCCACCACCCGTGCGCCGGAGCTTCTTGTCGCGTAGCTCGCGCAGCACCTCGGCGTGACGGATCGCCGAGGCGATCGGCGCGGTGAGCGCGACGAGGAGGCGGACGTCGCTCGGACGGTAGGCCTTGTCGCCCGCGCGCTGCACGACGATCGCGCCGAGCACGCGGTCATGGCCGAGGATGGGGACGGCGAGGAAGACGGGGTAACGATCCTCGTCGATGCCGGGGAACGCGCGCCAGCGCTGATCGCCGGGGGCCTTCACGACCGAGACGGGCCGCCGGGTCGCGACGGCCGTGCCGGTGAGGCCCTCGCCGACGGACATGCGCACGTTGCCACGCGCGCCGACGGGGAAGCCGACGTTGCCGCGCAGGACGAGCGCGTCGCCCTCACCTTCGAGCAGGTAGAGCGAGACGATCTCGCCCTGCACGATGGCGGCGATGCGCTTGGGCGCCTCGTCGAGGAGGACCGAGAGCGGCATCGGTTTGGCCACAAACGAAACGAAGTCGAGCACGCGGTCGAGGCGAGCCTCGCGGCGCACCGGGTTCGTCGACTCCGGCGGCGGGGGCAAAGAGGAGCCCACCGGCACCGCGGTGGTGTCGTGGTGGAGCGCTTCGTCAGGAGCACGCGACGCCATTCGGGCCGTACCATATCAGGCAGTACGGCCTTGGAAAGCGGTCGTGGGAGGAGCCTCTCAAGCGCGGGACGGGCGCAAGTCGACGGGCCCATCGAGAGGAGGGCGCTGCATCGCACCGAGCGGCGAGCGGCGCGCAAAGGGTGCGCGTTCGAGGACGGCACGCGCGAGGATTTCGTCGTCATCGTCGAGGCCGACAGCCGTCAAGTACGTGACCCACGGGTCGAGGAGGCGCGGCACGTCCTCGGGCGCGAGCGCGACGACGTGAACGACACGTGCAGCCGGCGGGAGGACGAGCGCGCGTGGATCCGGGTCGAGGCCGACGGCGTGCGAGGGGCCCGCGAGGAAGAGGCCGACGGCTTCCATGGAGGCGCCATACATCGTGATCTCCGCGGCGAGCGCGGGATCGAGGGGGCCACGAGGGACGCTGGCGTCGGCCGACGAGAGCACCTGGTCGAGCACGTCGACGAACGCCTCGGCGCGCCGCTGCCCGCCCGCGACGAGGACGACGCGCGGGGACAAACACCCGCGCTGATCGAAGGGCACGACGTCACGCGTAATCGCCTCGGCGGCCTCGGGCAGAGAGGCGCCCGCGCCGACGATGGCGATCCCGAAGCCGGTGCCGTGTCCGCGGACGAGGACGCCCGCGGGCAAACCCCGCGCGATGGTCGCGATCGTGGCGTCGGCGCCGTACACGTGGAGCTCGTCGCCCGGCGAGGGCGCGAGCGTGCTCGTGAGGGTGACGTGGTTCGTCGCAGCGAACGACTCGTCCTCGGAGAGCGCGCGGACGAGCAGCTCGGCCACCACGGGATCGCGGCGCGAGGGGCGCACGACGACGTCGCTGGAGGTCGCGACGGCGAGCGCGAGCGCGCGGAGCGGCGCCGTGCACACGTTGGCCGAGAGGACGACGTGGCAACGAGGCGCGACGCCCGTGCGCGCGAGGAGCGCGTCGATCTCGGCGTCGGTCGGAGACGTCTCGAGGTGCGCGCCGAGCGCGAGCTCGACGCCCTTCGGGTGGAGCCCGGTCGTCTCGGGCAAACGCGCGCGCGCCTCGACGCCGAGAGGATCACGCGGATCCTCGACCCGCCTGCCCGCGGCGATCACGCGAAGGACACGCGCCCTCGCCTCGGCGCCGTCGCTCATGACGATCCACGCGCGAGGACGTCGTCGATCGCGAGCGAGCACCCGCGCGGCGTGGCCCCCGGGGCGCGGCCGAAGAGCTCGACGCCCTCGGCCGTCACGCGCCCGAGGTCCGAGGTCTGGATCGCCACGGACGCGTCGACGTTGGCGAGGTCGACGAACCGCAGGATGCCCGTCTCGCCCGGCGGGAGCGGCGCGAGGGTCGCGGCGTCGACGGCCGTCACGCGCATCCAGGGCGGCGACACGTACACGCCGTGCCGCGCCGGCGCGCGCACGCCGAGCGCAGCCGCGAGCGTGCCCTCGTAGAGCTGGCTGGAGAGCTCGGTCATGCCGTACTCGCCCACGACGTGCGCCTCGGGGAGGCCAAACGTGGCGGCGATCGCGCGCCGGAGCTCGGCCGGCTCGACCTCGCGCGATCGACCCTTGAAGCCGCCGGTCTGCATCACGCGGCTGCCCGGCGGGAGCGTCAAATCCCGCGCCCCCGCGCCGTCGAGCAGGTGCACGAAGGCGAACGACGCGCCGAGCACGAGCATGCTCCGCCCCCGCGCACGCGCCTCGGCCGCGGCGCGTGAGAGGCCCTCGATGTCGAGCTCGCCGCCGCGCACGTGAAAGCTCGCGGGGCCTCCGAGCTCGCGGGCGAACCGATCGAGCATGAAGCCGAGCGAGGAGTCGGAGACCTCCTCGACGGACGGCGCGAGCACGAGCACGCCGAGGTCTTCCTGATCGGGCCAGAGCATCCGCTCGCCCCAGCGAAGCGCGACGAGCTCGTACGTCGCCGTGGTGCGGAACGGATGCTCCCCGCGCGCCTCCCTGCCCTGCGACGTGCCGCTCGTCCGGAACACGAGCGTGTCCTCCTCGGGTGGGTGCACGGCGATACGCGCGAGCCGGAAGACGTCACACGGCAGCGCGGGGATCACGGAGGCGTCACGCGCGCTCGCGAGGTCGAGCCCGCGCGCGCGGACGAGGCGACCGAGGGCGGGCACGTGCGCGGCCTGGAAACGCGCGAGCGCGAGCGCGAGGTCGTCGAAGGGCTCTGTCTCCGCGCCGGAGAGGGTCCCCAGGACGAACGCACGCACGCGCTCATGCAGCGCTTCGCTCGTAGGCCGCACCGTCACGCGGCGATTCCTAGCAGGAGCGAGGCAGGGTCGCCAAGCGAGCGGCCCTGTCGTGCAGGTCAGCCGATCGCCGCCTTCATCGCGTTCGCGGCCGCCGTGAGTTGCTCCTCGGCGATCGTGAGCGGCGGCGTCCAGGTGATCACCTCACCCTTCTGTCCGCCCGTGATGACCACGTAGCCGGCCTCGAGCATGCGGCGCATCGTATGCAAGGCGAGCGCGCCGCTCTCGAAAGCGACGCCGAGCATCAAGCCCTCGCCGCGCACCTCGACGACGCCCGGCGCGCCCGCGAGCACCGCGGCGAGGTACTCCTTCGTCCGCGCGCCGATCTCGCGCGCCTTCGTGACGAGCTGCCGGAACCTGAGCGAGTCGAGCGTGGCGATCGCCGTCGCGCAAGCGAGCGGCGCCCCCGCGTGCGTGGACGTGTGCACGACCTCGCCCTCACGCGCCCACGCCTGCATGACCTCGTCCGGCGCGATACACGCCGCGATCGGCAGCCCTCCGCCGAGGCCCTTGCCGAACACGAGCACGTCGACCGAAGCGCCCACCGCGGTCGATCGCACCATCGAGCCCGAACGGCCGAGCCCGGTCCAGATCTCGTCCGCGACGACCAGCGCGCCGTGCCGATGCGCGAGCTCGCAGAGGTCACGCAAGAACCTCTCGGGCGGCACGATGATGCCGCCGCGGCCGAGGATCGGCTCGACCAGCACCGCGCCCACGTTGCCGGCCGCGAGCGCCTTCTCCGCGGCGCCGAGGGACCGATCGAGATCGTCCTCCGCCGCGGGATACGGCGCGAACTTGACGTGCGGGTTGAGCTGCGAGCTGAAGGGCTCGCGGTAACTGTCGCGTAGCCCGAGCACGGCGAGCGGGCCGTAACCGAGGCCGTGATACGCGCCTTCGAACGCGACCACGCCGGGTTTGCCCGTCGCGAGCGTGACCGTCTTCAACGCGGCCGTCACCGCGTCGCTGCCGCTCTGGCAGAGCAGCACGCGCGGCGCGGAGCCCGGGTGCAGCGACGCGAGCCGCTCGAGCAGCGCGACCTTGATGTCGGCCGCGTACACGTCGCCGAGCGCCTGGATGAGCCGATCGGTCTGCGCCTCGATGGCGCGCGTCACGCTCGTCGCGCCGTGACCGAGCAGGAGCGAACCGAAGCCGGCCACGAGGTCGACGTAGCGGTTGCCGTCGACGTCGAACAGGTTCGCGCCCTTGCCCGAGGCGAGGACGATCGGCGTCATCTCCGCGCCGCTCGACTCCTCGCGGGTCTTGCGCCGTGAGCCGAACGCCGGACACTCGACGCGCTCGAGCCTGCCGAGCAGGCTGCGAGACGCAGGGCCGGGAGGCGCTACGCGGATCTCGGGGAGCTCTTCACCCGTCGGTTCCTCTGCGGGAGCGGGAAACTCGCTGAGGGGCATGTCTTTTCAACTAGCACGCACGGGCGCGGCGAGCAGCGGTGACGAGCGTGCTCCGGAGGTCCGAGGGCCGACGCTTGCGTGCTCAAGAACAGAGGCGGTTACGGCCTGTCCTCTTGGCCTGGTAGAGCTTCTCGTCGGCGCGCTTGATGAGGTCCTGCGCCGAGCGATCGCTCTCCTGCAGGATCGCGACGCCGAGGCTGATCGTCACCTTGATGCTGTCGGCTTGAAACACGAACGCGTTGTCCGCGACCTTCTGCCGGAGCGTCTCGCCGAGCGCGACCGCGCCCTCCAGCGAGGTCTCGGGCAGGACGATCGAGAACTCCTCGCCGCCGTAACGCGCGAAGACCTCGTCGCGGCGGATGCGCGACTGCACCACGCGCGCGACCTCCTTCAGCACGTAGTCGCCCGCGAGGTGGCCGTGCACGTCGTTGATGCGCTTGAAGTGGTCGATGTCGAACATCAGGATCGCCAGATCCCGATCGTGCCTGCGGCCGCGGATGATCTCGCGCTCGAGGGCCTCGTAGAGGTAGCGCTTGTTGTAGATCTGGGTGAGACCATCGATGATGGTCATCCGGTAGATCTCTTCGTGGTACTGCGCCTCGACGTCGGCCCCGGAGAGGAACTTGAAGATCGTCGGGCCAATCTTCACGCGGTCGCCGTTCTTCAGGACGACCTCGCGCGAGATCTGCTCGTCGTTGCAGTACGTCCCGTTCGTGCTGCCGTCGTCGACGACGACCCAGTAGCTGCCCTGCTGGCGGAACTGCGCGTGGCGCCGCGACACCGAGTCGCCGTCGAGCACCACGTGGTTGTCCGCGCCGCGCCCGACCCGCGTCGGGTTGTGCTCGAGCACGAAGCGCTTGCCGAGCAGCGTCGGCTCCTTCGTGTAAATGACGACGAGGCAGTCGGTCCCGAGCCGAGGCGCCTCACCCCCACCAGGCGGGGGCTGCACCACCGTGGTAACGCGAGTCTTTTCGTCGAAGTCGTTCACGCGGTTTCAGCCCGGTCTGCCTGCGACATCAGTTGCGTCGGGAAGCAATCGAAGCAGGGCCCCTCGGAGACGTCCGGCCGAAGCTCATCCACCCCGGATCCAGCCAGTCTTCCAACGTCAGCGTATCCATCCCCCCGCGCAGGCGTCAAGGTGAATTCGATTACCTGGTTTCGTCCTCGCCGTGACGCTTCGCGGGGGCCTGGTTGCCCAGGGGCCAGGGCGAGGTCGCGACATTCTTGTGCGGCGATTGTACGAATGCAAGGCGCCCGCTCGAGACAGCAGCGACGGACTCGTTGGTCCGGTCGACGTCGGACGAAGCCGTCACGTGATGCGTCCTCGCGAGGGGCTCGCGCGTAGCCCTCGCTCGGCCCGCGCGCCCTTCCGATCCGGAGAACCCGAAGGCAACGTCGAGAGCAGGCGCCCGTGATCGAAGACCCACAGCTCGCCGGGCTTGCCTTGCGTCCACGTCTCGTTCGTCGTGAGCGGCGCCGTCGCGACGACCGCCACGCGATCACGCGGCGTGGTCACGGCCGAGAAGTCGACCGCGACGTCGTCGTCCGCGAGGTGCGCGAGGCCAAACGGCGCCTTGCGGATGATGTAACAGAGCCGCGTGCCGCACCGGGCAAACAGGTGCCGCCCGTCACCGAGCAAGAAGTTGAACGTGCCGTCTCGCGCGATGCGCGCGCCGACGTCGGCCACCACGCGCCAGAGCTCGCTCGGGCGGCGCGGATAATCGTCGAAGGTGCGGCGCAGCTCCTCGAGGAGCACGCAGAAGGCGTACTCGCTGTCGGTCGTGCCGATCGGGGCGAAGCGGCCGAGCTTGCGCTGCCTCACGCGCGGCAGCGTGCCGTTGTGCGCGAAGACCCAGTGCCGCCCCCAGAGCTCACGCGCGAACGGGTGCGTGTTCGCGAGGCTCGTGGGGCCACGCGTCCGCTTCCGGACATGGCCGATCGCCAGCATGGTCTTGATGGGGTTCTGCGCGAGGAAACGCGCGAGCGGGCTCTCGGCCGCGGGGCTCGGCTCGAGGAACACACGCGCGGCGTAGCCCTCGTAAAACGAGAGGCCCCAGCCGTCCGCATGCGGGCCCGTCTTGCCGCCTCGCTGGCGCAGACCGGCGAACGAAAAGACGATGTCCGTGGGGACGTTGCACTCCATCCCGAGCAGCTCGCACATCGCAGCGCGCCCGGAGTATAGGGGAAAATCAGCGCGCCGCGACGGCCGCCGCGGCTTCGTTCGCCTGCCGCACGCAGTCGGGGATGCCCACGCCGTCGAACGCGGCGCCCGCGAAATAGAGGCCCGGGAGCCTGCGCGAGATGTCGCGGATGCGACGCACGCGGGCAGCGTGCCCCACGATCGGCTGCGCGTTCGCCTGCTCGTACCGGAAGACCCGCGCGAGCATGGGCGCAGCCCTCACGCCGATGAGCGAGCCAAGCTCCTCACGCGCGAGCGAGACGAGCGCCTCGTCCGTCGCCGCGAGCGCGCCGGGATCACGATGCCCGCCGACGAAGACGCGCACGAGCGCCGCGTCCTGCGGCGCGCGCCCCGTCCACTTGCTCGAGATGAACGTGGCCGCGAGGATGCGACGCCGCTCGTCCTTGGGGATGACCACGCCCACGGCGTCGAGCGGATGCGGGACGTCGGGCCGCGCGTACGCGAGCACGATCGTGGCCGTCGAGAGGTACGGGATGCCGCGGAGGAGCGCGCCGAGCTCCGCGTCGACATCACCGAGCGCGCTCGCCGCCGCGTTCGCGGGCGCCGCCATCACCACGTCGTCGGCCTCGATCGACTCGGTCTGCCCGTCACGCGCGCCGTGACGCACGACCCAGCGCGGGGGCGCGCTCGCGTCCGCGCCGCTCGATCGCTCGACGGAGACGACGGGCGCGCCCACGCGGATGTCGCCGCCGGCCTTCTCGATGCGCCGCGCGAGCGCCTCGATGAGCTCGCCCATGCCGCCGAGCAGCGAGTGGAACGGGCTCGGCGGCGGGCCCTTCGTCGTGCCTTTTTTCCGACGCTCGGCGATCGCGCCGCGGATGAGGCTGCCGTGGTTGTCCTCGAGCGCGGCGAGCTGCGGGAAGGTGCTGCGGATGCTGAGCAGGTCGACGTCACCCGCGTAGATGCCGCCGAGCAAGGGCTCGCCGAGGATGTCGACCGCCTCCTTTCCGAGGCGCCTCTGCAGAAAACTCCCGATCGACTCGTCGCCCTTCTCCTTCGGGCGCTTGGGCAAGACGAGGTCGAGCGCCATGCGGGCCTTGCCCGGCAGGCTGAAGAGCGGCGTCTTCGCGAACGGCAAGAAGCGCGTGGGCACCGCGAGCACGAGCCCCTCGGGCAGCGTGTGCAGCGCGCCGCGGCGCGGGACGTACACGCGGCGGTTCTTCGGCGTGGTGACGATGAGCCGCTCGCCGAGGCCGAGCTCCTTGCAGAGGTCCGTGGCTTGTGGCTTGGCGACGACGAACGAGTCGGGCCCGCCGTCGATCACGAAGCCACCTTCGCGCTCGGTCTGGATGTTGCCGCCGAGCCTCGGCCGCGACTCGAGCAGCGTGACCTCGAACCGCGCGTCTTTCTGCGCGGAGAGCAGGCGGTAGGCGACGACGAGCCCCGTCACGCCGCCGCCGACCACGACGACGCGGCGAACGTTCACGCCGCGCCCTCGTGCCGGTATTCGTGGATCACGTCGACGAGCGCCTTCACGTTGTCGACCGGCGTCTGCGGCACGATCCCGTGCCCGAGGTTGAAGATGTGCCCCGGCCTTCCGGCGGCCTCCGCGAGCACGGCCCGCGCGCGCGCCGCGGCCACCTCGCGAGGCGCGCAGAGCAGGAGCGGATCGAGGTTGCCCTGGATCGCCCGATCGTACCCGATGCGCTTCCACGCCTCGCCGAGCGGCATCCGCCAGTCGACGCCGATCACCGTGCCTCCGGCGGTGCGTTGCGCTTCGAGCAGCGTCGAGGTGTTCGTGCCGAAGTGGATCACCGGCACGCCCGTCGTCTCCACGCTCTGCAGGATGTTCTTCACGTGGGGCGCCACGTGTGTCCTGTAGTCCTCGGGCGAGAGCGCGCCGATCCACGAGTCGAAGAGCTGGATCGCCTGCGCGCCGGCCTCGATCTGCGCGTGCAGGTAACGGCGCACGACCTCGGAGATCTTGCCCATGAGCAGCGAGAACGACGCCGGGTCGCCCCACATGAGCTGCTTCGTGCGGAAGTAGTCCGACGATTTGCCGCCCTCGACGAGGTAACTCGCCATCGTGAAGGGCGCGCCCGCGAAGCCGATGAGCGGCGTCTTGCCGTCGAGCTCGCGACGGATGAGGCGAATCGCTTCGAGCACGTAGCCGAGCCCCTCTTCGGGCTCGAAGACGCGCATCCGATCGATGTCCGCGCGGTCGCGCACCGGCGCGTGGATCACCGGGCCCTCGCCCTTCTCGAACGAGAACGGCGCGCCCATCGGCTCGAGCGGCAGGAGGATGTCCGCGAACAGGATGGCCGCGTCGACGCCGAGGCGCAGCGGCTGCAGCGTGACCTCCAGCGCGAGCTCGGGCGTCTTGCAGATCTCGAGCAGCGTGCGTTTTTCCCGGAGCGCGCGGTACTCGGCCATGTAGCGGCCGGCCTGTCGCATGAACCAGACGGGCGTCACGTCCGTCGCCTCGCGGCGGCAGGCTCGCAAAAACCGATCGAACATGGCCCGAACAGTGACCCCGGGCCTCGCCCGTGGCAACGAGGAACACGCGCCGCGCGAGGAAGCTCAGCGCGGCAGCTTCTTCGTGGCTTCCCAGCGCTCCAGCGTGACCACGAGCCGCGCCGCCCCGAGGACGCCGGCCGGCAACACGATGAGCAGCGCGCACGGCAAGAACGAGAGCAGCGCGAGCCCGAAGCCGAAGCCCATCACGGCGCCGATGTTCCGGCGCACGAAATCGATACGCTCGCCGACGGGCACGCCGCGGATCGAGAGCGGGCAGTCGCAGAGGTCCCACGCCCCCGCGAGCGCCGTCACCGCGAGCTGCAGCGGGAACGCGACGATGCTCATCGGCGCGAAGAGGAGGCTCAGCACGCCGAGCGCCACGATGATCGGCAGCGTGAACGCGAGCGCCACGAGCGACGACTGCAGCGCGCGCCACATGTCCCCGAAGAAGCTCACCTCGGGCCACGTGGGCGCCCCGAGATCGGCCTCGGCGCGCCGCACCATCCGCTCGAGCGCGGGCCCCGCGAGCGGCTTGGCGAGCGCGAACGAGGTGGCGAGCGCGGCCACGAGCATCACCACCACCGACAGGACCTGGAGCACGACGCCGAGCACCGTCCAGAGCGCGCCCGTGCCCGGATCCTTCAAGATCAACGCGACGAGCAAGGGCGCGAGCTTGACGCCGACGATGCCGAGCACGACCACGAGCACGAGCGCGATGCCCGTGGGGACGAGCGCGAGCGGCCAGAGGTCCGGCGTGCGGAAGAGGTAGCCGTAGCCGCCGAGCACGGCCTTGAGGCCCGCGCTGAAGCCGGGGCGTTCGAGCGTCACGAGAGCCGCGGGCGGGCTCTGGAGAGGAGCGACGGGGACGCCGGGGGGCGCATCGGGGGTGATCATCCGGCTCTGAACGTCCCAGCGGTCGGGCATCCGGTCAACGCCTTCCGCGCGCTAGCATCCCCTCGCCCATGACCCCTGCCTCGACGCGCTCACCTTCCCTCGACGTCCCGCTCCGCGAGCGCGCGCGCATCGCCGTCGTCTCCGACCTGCAGCGCACGGCCCTCGTCGAGCGCGTCTTCTTGCGCGCCGAAGAGAACGACGCCGAGCGGGCGGGCATCGTCGCGGCGCTCGCGGCGTCACGCCCTGACGTGACGCTCCTGCTCGGCGATCACGTCTTCCTCGGCGCCTCGCGGCGGGCCTGGGCCTTCTTCGATCGGCTCGTCGAGCCGCTCCGCGCCGCGGGTGTCGAGCTCTTGCCGGTCCTCGGCAACCACGATTGCTGGTCCTTCGGGCCGCGGGGGCTCCGCCATTACTTCGCGCGTTTCCCCCGGCTCGACGGGCGCCGATTCTACACCGCCCGGCTCGGCCCCCTCGGCGTCGTGGCCCTCGACTCGAACCGGCTCTTCATGCCCTCGCAGACCTGGGCGGAACAAATACAGTTTTACGCGACAACCATGGCGCGGCTCGACGCCGATCCGGGCGTGCGGGGCGTCCTCGTGCTCGTCCACCACCCGCCCTTCACGAACGGCACCGTCACCGGCCCTTCGTCCCTCGTGGAGCGCTCGTTCGTCCCCGCGTTTTTGCGCTCCCGCAAGGGTATCGTCATGCTCTCGGGTCACGTGCACGCCTACGAGCATTTCGTCCGCGACGGCCGCCATTTCGTGGTCTGCGGCGGCGGAGGTGGGCCGCGGCACCGGCTCCTCCCGAAGGCGCGGCAGGTGTTCCGCGACCTCTTCGATGGACCTTCGATTCGCGACTTCCATTTCCTGACTCTGGAGCCGACGGATCGAGGCCTCGACGTGCGCGCCACGGGCCTGCCGAAGGGCGGGGCGCGCACGTCGCCGATGGATCATTTTCACGTCGACTGGCCGACGTGACGGCTCAGGGCTTCTGCAGAAAAATCCACGGCTCGTCCCTGAGCATGACCGCGATCTTTCCGTCGACCGGGTCGAGCGTCACCACGTCACCCGTCGCGCTCCAATCGAGCCAGTACGCTTCGTACGGCCCGTCGGCCGCAAACGAGTGCACCGCGCTCGCGGTCTCGTTTCCCTCCGTCGCCCTCGCCCAGAGCACGACCGCGCGGCGCATGTCGGGCAGCCGGAACGCGGCGCCGCCGACGTCGTCGGGCAAGCCGAGCGCGGTCGTGCCCGCCGTGTCGTACCGCGCGCCCTCGAGGAGCTTGCCGAGCGTCCGGTATGCGCGGCCCGCCTCCGTGCGCGCGGCCTCGCTCGTCTGTCCGAACGCCGAGACGTCCTCGTAAAGTCCCATGTAATCGAACGGATTCGTGCTCTGCCCGAGGGCCTTGCCGTCGGAGAGGGAGAACCAATCGACCCGCTCGATCCCCACCGATTGCGCGGCGATCATCACCTTCGCCAGGTAATTCGGCGCGTAGTCGGCCCCGCCCGGCGCGTCGCCCACCGAGACGTGAGGTCCGCCGGTCTCCGTGACGATCCACCCCTTGCCCGTCACCCCCGCGGCCGTGAGTTTTCCCTCGAGCTGCGATTTGAGGTTCAGGAAAGCCGCGACGCCGTCGTCCGAGGTCTCGGGCCCGAAGACCGGATAGAAATGGAAGCTCACCACGTCGAAATACGAGCCGCCCGTCTTCGGGTATTCGCCGGTCACGGCGCCGCCGTCGGGGTTGTCCGTGTACCGCAGGACGGCCGAGAGGAAGCTCGGATACCCGATCCCGCCGAGGGCGATACGCGCCTCGGGGTCGGCCTTCTTCGCCGCCTCGAAGCTCACGCGCAGCATGCGCACGTAATCGAAGATCGAGCCGCCGAACCGCACGAGCTGCTCCTTCGTCGGCGGCTCCGTCTCCCACGTCTGCGTCACCTGCCAGTCCGCGACCCAGTCCGGCTCGTTCCACACCTCCCACACGCGCACCCACGGCTTGTACGTGCTCACGGTCTGGTACACGTACGCGCCCCAGTAATTGTTCGGGTTGATCGACCCGTCCCCGTTGAAGACCGGCTCGTAGAGGTTCTTCGGGATGTGATGCTCGAGCTCCCAGCTCGGGGTGCCCGCCGGCGCGGTCGAGTGTTCGGAAGTGGGCGCGCCGAGGAAGGCCACGTGTTCGCCCATTCCGAGCGAGCCGTACCCTTGCATGTCCGCGACCTCGATGTCGTAACCCCACGTCGCGAGGTGCCCCTCCGAGAGCTTCAACCGCGCGCTGTTCGCGCCCGCCTCGCGCGAGAGGAAGGCGAGATCCTGGTCGTTCCAGCTCGCGTTCGGGAATCCATAATTGACGCCGTACCGGAACGGCCCGCCGAGCGCGCCCCCTCCCCCGGCGCCGCCCGATCCGCCGCCGCCCGAGGCCCCCGTCCCCCCGCCGCCCGACGCGCCCGCGCCGCCCGATCCGCCGGAGGCCGCGGCGGTCTCGCCCTCGCCGCCACCCGAGCAGGCGACGAGGGAACCCAGAATGAACGCGCCGAGGAGCGCAGGACGAAAGAAAGTCAGCATGGGAAAGCCCTCCTGAAACGGTGGAAGGGCTCATTGTAGCCGGATTCGTCCCGGTTGGCTCGCTCTAGCGCGCACCGCGCCGCCAGTGCCGGCACACGGGTTTGACCCCGCACCCCTCGCACGCCACCGGGTCCCGCTTCGACGGGCAGGTCTGCAGCATCCCGAGGTGACACAAGGAAAAATCGTATTTCACCGGGTCCTCGGGGTCGAGCCGCGCGAGCGCGGCCGTGATCTCCTCCGCCGCCCGGAAATCGGCCGACGTCCGCGCCGTGAGCCCGAGGTTACGCGAGAGCTTGTGGATGTGCGTGTCCACCGGGATGATGAGCCGCGAGGTCGGCACGTCCCATAACCCGAGATCGACCCCGTCCGCCGGCCGCGCCATCCACCGGAGCAAAAGCAGGATTCGCTTCACGGCGCTGCCCTTGCCCGGATCCGGCAGGATGTGCGTCGCGCCCCGCCGCCCTCCGGCGCCTGCGCCGAGCTCTCCCTTCTCGCGAATCTCGGCGACCCAGGCCCCGAGCGCCTCGCGCAGATCCCCCAACGCATCGAGTTTGTCCGTGAGCGCCTTGCCGAGCGAGCCATGGGCGCGCTGCACCCGCCGCGCCCCAATCAAGAGCCGGGCGAGATCCTCGTCGCGATACACCCGATGCCGGAACCCCGCGAGCCGCGCGCGCACCGCCGCCGGATCGTCCGCGACCTCGGCGACGCGCGGGCCGAGCCGCGAGAGCGCCTCCTCGATCTTCGCGCAGAGCGCCTTCACGTTGCCGAAGGCCAGCGCCGACGCGATCATCGCCACGAGCTCCTGATCGTCGCGCTCGGCATATCGGTGCACGAAATGCACCGGGTCGGCCGCCTTGCGCGCCTCCACGTCGCACCGCGCCCGCACCTCCTCGAGCGCGCGCAAGAGCGCCGCGTCCGCCCCTCGTAGAGAGGATCCGCCGCGGCTCATTCGCCTACGCCTCGCACGCACGGGCCGCGTCGATTGCGCCCCCGGCGTCGCCTCGCCCAGACGAACTCGGCCGCATTGACGGTGCGCATGTGGGAGCCATACGACATGGTGCTCCGAGCGCTCGGCCGCGGGCGTTCCGGGGGACGGGGGGAATCGGGAGAATGGAGCCACTGGAGAACGCGAACGGCAATGGGTCGGCCTGCGCGATCGAAGACGTGGCCGTCATCGGCGGAGGCGCGAAGAGCCTCGGCGTCATCGAGGCCTGCCTGCTCGCGGGCCTGTCGACGACGCTGATTCGATCGACGCCCGGCGGCGCCGCCGAGGCGCGGCGGCGGCTCTCCGCCTCGCTCGAGGACAAACGGGCGGACGGCCGCCTCGACCCGGAGGCCGTCACGCGCGCCCTCGGCCGATTCCGCGCGGCCGGCGACATCGGGGCCGCGGCGAGCGCCGACCTCGTCCTCGATTCGACCGTGCTCCCCTGGAGAGACCGACAAACCCTGCTGAAGCTGGCCGAGCGCGCCACGAACGGCCACGCCATCCTGGCCACGACGGCCCCGACGGCGCTGCTCCGCGCGCTCTCGACCCGCCTCGACGTACGTGAGAACTTCCTGGGACTGCATTTCTTCGCCCCCGCGGTGCTGGCCGGGTTCTGCGAGGTGTCCGTGACGAACCGGACGCAGCCTACCGTGGTCGAGACGGCCGTGCAATTCGTCCAGGCTCTCGGCAAGTACGCGGTGATCGTCCGCGACACGCCCGCCCTCCTCCTCCTCCAGACGCAGGGGGCGCGGCTCGGGCCGAGCGGTTCGCCGCCATCGAGGAGCGACGCTGCCCTGGGCTTTTGTGGCGCGCTCGAGCGGCTCCTCGCTTGACCCGCTCCGACAAACGATCGAATGACGTCAGCCGGAGAGCACGCGCGCGACGAGCGCCTCGACCGCCGAGGTGGGCGCGCCGGGCGCGAGCGCCGCCGAGAACGCCTCGTACGCAGGTCCGTCCTCTGCCGCGAGGAAGCGGAAGCTCTCCTTCGGCCCGAGGTAATGGCGGCCCCGAAACACGAAATAGAGCTCCAGCAGATCGAAGAGCAGCCACGCGCGACGGTAGTTCGCCTCCACGTCCGCGTCGCCGCCGCGACGGATACGCCCGAGCATCTTGTGACACCAGGCGCGCCGCGCCGCGATCTCCGCCTCGGCTACGGGCCTGGGCGGCGAGGCGAGCGCGGCCGCGACGTCGTCGAGCAGGCGCGCGCCGAGCCCCCGCGGATCACGTACGGCCCTGCCCCCGCGCAGGTGCAGGAAGCTCGCCCCGGCGCCCACGACGCCGCTCTCGGGGACGATGAATGCGTCCAGAAAAACCCCGTCCACGAGCCGCGCATCCCGGGTCGCCTCGCCGCCCTCGCGGATCCCGAGCATGTCCCAGTCGCTCTCCGCCGTCGCCGTCCCGAGCGCGCGTGATCCATAAAGAACGACGGTATGGCAGCCATGCCGCAGGCAGAGCTCGTTCACGAGCCGGGCGAGGGGCGGGTCGGCCGCGAGCGCCTCGGGGAGCGCGGCGCGGGGTTCGGGGCGGTTTTCCATGGGTCCGGTGAGGCTACGGACAGGCGATCGGCCCGTCAACCACGTGGCAGCTTGACCTCCGCGGGCCTTCGTGATGGCTACCAGCCATGGCCGAGATCCCGCCTCCGCCCCCTCAGCTCGTCAGCGTGCCCGCCAGGACCACGCCCGCGCTCCGCCTCTTCATTTTCCCCCACGCGGGGAGCGGGGCTTTTCCCTACCGCGCGCTCGCAGCGGGATTGCCGCCCTGGGCCGAGCTCCACGCCGCGCAGCTCCCCGGCCGCGAATCCCTGTTCACGGCGACGCCCTATCGATCGATGCCTTCCCTCACGGACGCGCTCGTCTCCGTGCTCGGCCCGAGGCTCGATCTGCCCTTCGTGTTTTTCGGGCATAGCTTCGGCGGGCACGTCGCTTATGCGCTCGCGCGGGCGCTCCGCGCGAGGGGTGAAAGAGCTCCCGCGGCCCTCGTCGTGTCCTCGAGCCGCGCGCCGCACCTGCCGCTCGGGCGGATGGCCCTGCACGACCTTCCGAGGCCAGCGCTCATCGAAGCGATCCGCCGTTATGGTGGTACGCCCGAGGCCGTGCTCGGGAACGACGAGCTGATGGATCTGTTTTTGCCGCCGCTCCGCGCGGACCTCGCGATGTACGAGACGCACACGTTCGAGCCCGCAGAGCCGCTCGCGATCCCCATCACCACCTTCGGCGGTCGCCAGGATACCTCGGCGCGCCCCGAGCAAATCGAGCCCTGGCGCGAGCACACGAGCGCGGCCTTCACCTCGCGAATCTTCGACGGAGGCCATTTTTACCTCTTCGAACGGTCGAAGGCGGCCTTCGCCGAGGCGCTCTGCGGGGTGATCGAGGAGGCTCAGAGGACGTCGTAGACGAAGTGGACCTCGTCGATCCGGTCCTCGTGCTCGACCTTCACGTGCACGTCCCAGCGGCCCGGCATGGAGAGGGCGAGGTCACGCACGGCGTAGGCGCCTTCGCCCGCCTCCTCGATCGAAGGCGCGCCCGCCGCCTCATGGCCCATCGCCGGCATGATCGCAATGACCTCGATCGAGGCGCCCTCCACCGACGCGCCGCTCGCGGCGTCTCGAAGCGTCAATCGCAGGTCGTTCTCGCCCTGCACGAGCGGCGCCTCGGGGACGAGCGTGAAGACCATCGCCCCGCGAAGGCCGATCGACTCTTGCTCGCCTCCTCCGCCGGTGTCTTCGGCGCCGCCACACGCGGCGAGCCACAGGGCGGCGAGCGAGCCGAAGAGGAGCCGCGAAAAACGGGCGCGGGAGAGGCGGTTCGTCCTATTCATATCGCGGAAATGACCTCCGGAGGCCGATGCTGAAGGCCACGGCCGATGGTTCGTTTTTGCCGAGGGACGAGGCCGGCAGGTCGACCTCGAGCGAGGCGAGCGCCGTGAAGCGCTCGGAGAAATCGTATCCCGCAAAAAGGAGCCCGGCCGTGCGTCGCCGATCCGCGCCGGGCGTGACCGCGCCGCCGATCGACGGGGCCGACTCGCGCTCGTGCACGAGCCCCGCGGCGAGGGACCAACCCGAGGAGAACACAGGCCCCGCCGCCGCGACGAAGCGCGCCCGGGGCCCGAGCTCGATACGCTCGCCACGCGCGCCCGTCATCGGCGCGCGAAACCCGACCGACGCGCTGAAGACGGCCGTGGCCTCGCCGTCCCAGTTTTTCTCGACGAACACGCCGGGGCGAACCTCGGCGGCGCCGAGGCCCGTGGCGTCCGTGGCGAGCGGGTCTCTCGCCATCGCCGCGGATCGGCCCGTGGGCAGGCCCAGACCAGCCGTGAGCGCAATGGCGGGCCAGGCGCTCGTGGTGTCGAGGCGGACGATGTCGAAGCGCGCCGAGAGCGAGAGATCCCCGAATCCGCCGCCCACGAACGTGTCGTCCCGCGAGCTGCGGACATTGAGGAGCACGGGCGCGACGAGGCCGAGCTGGAGGCGCGGGAGCGGCGCGAAGAGGCAAGCGAGCTCGGCGCGGCCCTCGGCGTCCAGGGTTCCGGCCGGGGCGAGCGAAAAAGCGCCCGCGTGTCCGTGCGAGCCGAACCGATCGGAGAAACGAAAGGAGAGGCCCACCGCCGCGCGCTCGAGCGGCCCGAGCCGCTGCCCGAGGCCGTGACCGCTGCCGCAACAAGCCGAAGCCGAGGCGCCCCGCGAACCCACGAGGAGCGCGCAGGCGAGCAGGGCCGAAGTAAAGGTTTTCCGGTGGACCACCACGGCTTCATCCATGGCGCCGCGCGCGGCAGAGATCCATGAGACACGTTGTCGCAGGGCAGGCGTCCGAGCCGAGCGGTGCGACGATCCGACGCAGGCCGACCTCGGCCGCGGTTGCTACGCTCGCGCCCCATGGAAGGCGCTCCCCTCGACCTGCCGGCAGCCCACGAAGAAGACGACGCGGTCGGTATCGTCGAGCGTGGTTTGTCCGGGCTGCGTATCGCGGTCTACGGCCTCCTGCTCGCGACGCTGCCGGTGAGCGAGCACGTCCTCGGGTTTCACGTCCGTTACGAGATCGCCGTGCCCGCGACGCTGCTCGTCGCCGCGACGAACGCCCTGGTCGCCGCGCGCGCGGCCAGGGCTCGCGGCAGCGGCCGCCCGCCGCCCTCGCCGCGCGTGCTCGCCGCGGGGCTCGCGCTCGACCTCGTCGGCATCTTCGTGGTGCTCGCGTGCTCGGGCGGCGCGGCGAACCCGTGGAGCGCGCTCTTTTTGATCCACGTCGCGCTCTCGGCCGCGGTCTTGCCGCTCGGCACGACGCTCGCGCTCTCGGCCTTCGCCGCGTGCCTCTTCCTCGCGCTCTTCAGCGTCCCCTCGGGCGCGTGTTGCCCGAGCCACCCGGAGAACGGCGCCTTCTCGACGCACCTCTACGGCATGTGGTGCGCCTTCGCGATCTCGGCGGGGATCATCGCGACGTTCGTCACGCGCGTGCGGAGCGCGCTCGCCGCGCGGGGCCGCGAGATCGCGCGCCTGCGCCGCGAGGCCGAGGTGAACGCGCGCTTCCGGGCGCTCGCGACGCTCGCGGCAGGGACGGCGCACGAGCTCAACACGCCGCTCGGCACGATCGCGGTGCTCGCCTACGAGATCGAAGGCGGCGCGGAGCCCGAGGCGTCGAAGCGGCACGCCGCGTCGATCGGCGCGCAGGTCGAGCGGTGCCGGCAGGTGATCACGCGGCTCTCGGCGGGCAGCAAGCGCGGCGCCGAGGGGGAACACGCGAGCATCACGGACGCCGCGACGCGCGCCGTGTCGGCGTGGCGGGCCGCGCACCCCGACGCACATGTCACGATTTCCGTGTCGTGTGATCCGGAGGCGCGCGTGGGTTTGTCCGCGGCCGAGGTGGAGGGCGCGCTCGGGGCCCTGCTCGACAATGCGCTCTTCGCGTGCAAACGAGGCGCGGCGGCGGCGCCGATCGGCGTCTCCGTGCGGCGCGAGGGCGCGCGGATCCTCCTCTCGGTGGAGGACGAAGGGACGGGCGTGCCGGCTTCGCTCTCGGAGCGGCTCGGCGAGCCGTTCTTGACGACGAAGGAGCCCGGCGAGGGAATGGGCCTCGGGTTATGGCTCGTGCGGCGCGTCGTGGAGATCGCCGGTGGGACGCTCGATATCGGGCCGAAGGAGCCGCGAGGGACACGCGTGACGATCCGGCTCGAGGAGGCGCGGGCGTGAGCGCGGCCGAGGGCAGACCCACGCTCCTCGTGGTGGACGACGACGGCGCGTTCCGGGCGGCGCTCGGCGAGGCGCTCGAGCGGCGAGGTTTTTCGGTGTCGCTCGCCGAAGGGCCGGCGGCGGCGCTCGCGCTCGCCGAGCGGCAGGTCTTCGAATATGCGCTCGTCGACGTGCGAATGCCGGGCGGCAGCGGGATCGACCTCGTGCGCTCGCTCCGGGCCCTCGACGAGGGCACGCGTATCGTGGTGCTCACCGGATATGGCACGATCACGAATGCGGTGGAGGCGATGCGCGCGGGGGCGTTCGATTACCTGACGAAGCCCGTGAACGCGGCGGCGTGCGAGCGCGCCCTCGCCGGCCGCCCCTCCGCGGAGGGCGCGCCGGAGGACGTCCCCTCGCTCGACCGCGTGGAGTGGGAGTATCTGCACCGGGTGCTCGGCGATTGCGGCGGCAATATCTCCGAGGCGGCGCGGCGGCTGCGCATGCACCGGCGCTCGCTCCAGCGCAAGATTGCCAAAATGCCGCCCGCGCGCTGAGCGTCGCAAAGGTCGCAAAGGACGCCCTGGGCAGCGCGCCTCCCAGGCGCGCGCGCGCGGGCGCTTCCGTGTTTGCAAGTTGGGTTCGGGCCGGTAGACTGATTCGTCAGGGATGAGGGAAGTCACGGTCTTCGCCGAGCGGTACGAGATCCTGCACCTCGCAGGGACCGGCGGGATGGCCGAGGTGCACCGGGCGAGGGATCGGCAAAACTCGATGTCCGTCGCCCTGAAGCTCGTCTCCGAGGCGAGCCCCGTGGACGACGCGCGCTTCGACCGCGAGATCGAGGCGCTCGGATCCCTCGATCACCCCGGCATCGTGCGCCTGCTCGAGCACGGCGTGCTCGCGAACGGCACGCGTTACCTCGTGATGGAATGGCTCGACGGCGAGGAGCTCGCGCGCGCGCTCTCGCGAGGGCGCCTCTCGGTCGAGGACACCGTCGCCCTCGCGCGGAAGGTCGCCGAGGCGCTCTCCGCGGCCCACGAAAAGCACATCGTCCACCGCGATCTCAAGCCCGAGAACATCTTCCTCGTCGAGGGCAAGCCGGGCCAGCCGAAGCTGATCGACTTCGGCATCGCCAAGCTCGGGCGGCGCACGCGCATCACCGGGACGGACAGCATCGTGGGCACGCCGGGCTTCATGGCGCCCGAGCAGGTGCGCGGCGAGGCCGAGGTCGACGCGCGGGCCGACGTGTTCGCGCTCGGATGCCTGATCTTCGAATGCCTCGCGGGTCAGCCGGCGTTCCCCGGCGATCACCTGCACGCGATCCTCGCGAAGGTGCTCTTCGCCGAGCCGCCGTCGCTCGCGGAGCTCCGGCCCGAGGTGCCCTACGAGCTCGAAGCGCTGGTGATGCGCATGCTCGCGAAGGACCCGGCGGACAGGCCCCGCGACGGGCGCGCCGTGGCCCTGGAGCTCGAAGCGCTGGAGAGCGGCGCGGCCACGGTGCGCGTCGCGCAGCCGCCCTCGCTCCGCCCGCCCTCGCTCGGGAGCACCGAACGACGGCCCGTCGCGGCGCTGCTCATCGGGCGCTCGAAGCACTCGCTGCCGCCGCCCTCGTTGCGATCGATGGAGAATCGCGAGGGCCGCGTGACGGACCTCGATCGCAGCCTGCAGGCCGAAGCCGAGGCGCGCGGGATACCGTGCGAGATCCTGCGCGACGGATCCCTCGCGCTCTGGACCTCGGGCGCGGGGGCGAAGGACCTCGCGGCGCGCGTCGCGCGGATCGCGATGGAGCTCCGGACGCTCGGCGGGAGCAGGCCGTTCGCGCTCGCGGTCGGGTGGGGCTCGCTCGCGGGGCCGAGCCCGCTCGGCGACGCGATCGACAGGGCGGCGCACGCGCTCGCGGAGCACCGCGGCGCGAGCAGCGTGGAGTGCCCGATCGCGCTCGACGAGCTCACGGCGGGCCTGCTCGACGCGCGCTTCGAGGTGCGAAAGGACGAGACGGGGTTCTCGCTGCACGGCGAGCGTCCGGCGCTGCTCGGCACGCGCACGCTGCTCGGCAACCCCACGCCGTGCGTGGGCCGCGAGCGGGAGCTGCGCACGCTCGCGAGCCTCTTCGAGGACTGCGTCGAGGAGCCGGCCGCGCAGGCGGCGCTCGTGACGGCGGTCGCGGGCCTCGGCAAGTCGCGGCTCGCGCAGGAGTTCGTGGGGACGGCGATGCGCGAGGCGCCGCTCTCGTCCGCGTGGCTCGCGTGCGGCGAGGCGCGCCGGGCGGGCTCGGCGTTCCAGCTCGTGTCGCAGGCGCTCTGCATGGCGCTCGGCGTCGCCGCGGGTGACGCGCAGGC
The DNA here is from genome assembly GCF_009649845.1 of Polyangium spumosum. NCBI lineage: Bacteria > Pseudomonadati > Myxococcota > Polyangiales > Polyangiaceae > Polyangium > Polyangium spumosum. The sequence continues at coordinate 664,636 of NZ_WJIE01000006.1, read as the reverse complement.
CGTGCGTCGTGACAAACTTTTGGCGAGGGTGTCGGCGCGCTTCGAGGGGGCGGACGCGCGGCGGGTGGCGCGGTTCCTCGGCGAGATCGTGGACGCGCCCTTCCCCGACGAGGACGACCTGCCGCTGCGCGCGGCGCGCGCGGACGTGCAGCTCATGGTCGACCAGATACGCGCGGCGTTCCTCGATTTCCTCGGGGCCGAATGCGACGCGGCGCCGGTGCTCCTCGTGCTCGAGGACCTGCAATGGGGCGACCTGCCGAGCGTGCGGCTCGTGGACGCGGCGTTACGCACGCTCTCGGACAAACCATTTTTCGTCCTCGCCACGGCGCGCCCCGACGTACGCGAGCGGTTCCCGCGGCTCTGGGAGGGGCGGAGGCTCCAGGAGATCGGGCTCACGGAGCTCGGCAAGCGGGCGAGCGAGAAGCTCGTGCGAGGGGCGCTCGGCGAGGGCGCGACGCAGGAGGTCGTCGAGCGGATCGTCCAGCGGGCGCAAGGAAATGCGTTTTACCTGGAAGAACTGATCCGCGCCGCGGCGGAGGGGCGGGACGCGGAGCTGCCGGAGACGGTGGTGGCGATGGTGCAATCGCGCCTGGCCTCGCTCGACGACGAGGATCGGCGGCTGCTCCGCGCGGCGAGCGTCTTCGGGGACGTGTTCTGGGTCGGCGGGGCGCGCGCGTTGCTCGGCGAGGGCGCCGGGAAAAACGCCCTCCGCGCGCGGCTCGTGGCGCTCGAAGAGCGGGAGCTCGTCTCGTTCCGGCCGGAGAGCCGCCTCGCGGGCGAGGAGGAGTTCGCGTTCCGGCACGCGCTCGTGCGCGAGGGCGCGTATACGATGCTGACCGAAGAGGACCGCGAGCTCGGACACAGGCTCGCCGGCGCATGGCTCGAATCCCACGGCGAGACGGACCCGCTCGTCCTGGCCACCCATTTCGAGCGCGGCCAGAAGCCGAGCCGCGCGGTGCCGCACCTCTTGCGCGCGGCCGAGCAGGCGCACCGCGCCGGCGACGACGAAGACGCCGTTCGCCGCGCCGAGCGCGCCCTCGCCCTCGGCCCGGACCCCGACACCGAGATCGGCTTGCTCGGGATCGTGTCCGAGGCGCGCATGTGGCAAAACCACCTCGAAGAGGCGGCGACGCACGGCGCGCGCCTCACGCGCAGGGCCCCGCCCGGCAGCGCGCCCTGGGTGCGCGGCGCGCTGGCGCAATTCGCGTACGCCATTCGCATGAAGCACCTCGACGAGTCGATCGGGATCCTCGACGCGATCGCCTCGCTCGAGCCCGCGCCCGAGGTCCTCGGCACCGTCTCGCTCGCGCTCGCCATGGCCACGGTCCTGCTCCTGACGGAGGGGCGGATCGATATCGTCGAGCCCATTCAACGCAGGCTCGACGCGCTCGTCGGGCCCGTGGCCGACCGCGACCCGATGGCCCGGGCCTTCTGGCACCTCTCCTACCCGCGGTGGGAGGCGTGGATCAAGGAGGACCCCTGGGAGAGTTTGTCACGGTCGCTCTCCGCACAACGAGCGTTCCACGAGGCCGGGTCGCGCAGGGGCGTGGTGCTCGCGCGGGTGTTCGTCGGGATGAACGAGTGGCTGCTCGGCGCGAACGAGCGCGCGGCCGAGACGTTACGGCCGGAGGCGCGCAGCGACGAGGATTTCGCGATCGTGGCCTCGCTGCGAGCGCTCTTCCGGGTGCTCGCGCTCTCGGACGCAGGGCGGCTCGTGGAGGCGCGCGAGGAGGCGGTGCGGCTCGTCGTGGCGTCCGAGGTGAATGGCGACCAGGCGGACGAGGCGCGCGGGCGCTGGGCGCTCGCCGAGGTGGCGCGGCGCGCGGGCAATCACGAGGAGGCGGCGCGGCACGCGCGGGCGGCGATGGCGCTCGGCGGGGTCTTGCCGCTCGATCGCGCCGCGGCGGGCGCGGTGCTCGCGCGGGCGCTGCTCGCGGAGGGGCGCGTCGCCGAGGCGCTCGCCGAGGCCGAGGCGTCCCACGCGCGGTACGAGGTGATGCACGGGTTCGGATATCGAGGCGCGTTCCTCAGGCTCGCGCGTATCGAATGCCTGGAGGCGGCGGGCCGGCGGGACGAGGCGCGGGCGGCGCTCGCGGCGGCGGCCGGGAGGCTTCGCGAAATCGCGGAGCGGACGCCGGACCCGGACTACCGGCGCAGCTTCCTCGAGGACGTGCCCGAGAATGCGCGGATCATCGCGCTCGCCGGGGAGTGGATCGGGCCGGACGCGTAGCTCAGCCGGGTTTGGCGAAAAATACCCGCTGGATGACGAGCCCGAGGATCCCGAGCTGCGCGAAATGCGCCGTGGCGTAGGCGATGAGGCGCCACGGCTGGAGGGCGAGCAGATAACACGCGGTATGCGCCACGCGCGCCGCCGTGTACGTGCCGAAGAGGATGTACGCCCAGAGCTCCGGTCCGCCGGCGAGGACGTACGCGAGGGAGACGAAGAGGTAGAGCGGGATGTTCTCGAGGTCGTTTTGCCAGCAACGACCCGCGCGCCACGCGAGGCCCGTGTCCTCCTTCTGCTCGACGCCGAACATCTTCGCGTCCTCGGGCCGCGGATAGCCGCCCTGGTCGAGCCGGCCACGCTTCTGCAGGCCCGAATTGAAGTGCATTTTGAGGAAGAGGACGACCAGGGAGGCGACCCAGATCTTGAACGCTGGCGGCATCACGGGCGGGAGGATACCACGGCCGCGCACGGGGGCGCAGCCGTGGTCGCGGCGAAACGTGCTCGTTCAGGGGGAGGGCATGGCGTCGACGTAGAACACGCCGCGCAGGTCCTCGGTGTTCGCGATCGGGCCGGGCATGCCGCCGGAGGAGCGCCACGAGGTGGCGCGGAACTGGTAATACATGCCCGGCTCCATCGGGCCGCCATAAGGCACGGAGACGTTCGGCTGGCCGCTCACGCCGGGGATACTCCCGCCGTCGCAGCCCATCATCTGGTCGGAGAGGCACCAGACGAGCTCGCCGTAGGCATTGTAGACGACGACCGTATAGAAATCCTCGCTGCTGTCGTCGGCCCAGGTGAGCATCGGCGCGGTCGTGACGGCCTCCGCCTTGTCGACGCCGGGGCCGATGACGGCCAGGGCCTCGGTGATCTTGAAGGCGTCGGAGAGCGAGACGTCCTGGCCCGGGCTCGGCATGCTGACCTCGACGATCTGGGTGCCGGCGATGTTCGGATCGGGGTCACGCACGAGGCCGTCGTTTTCGAAGGCGGCGAGGACCTTGTAGCGGCCCTCGGGCACGTCCTTGATGGTGAAGGCGCCGGTGACGTCGGGCGGGCCGGAGAGCGGCGTGCGCAGGCCGCGCGGCACCTCGCCGCGGACGAACGTATCGCTGAACGTGGAGGCGACGACGAGGACGACGCTGGTGGCGGCGCCGCCGAAGGCATTGACGATGTTGAGGTTGCCGGACACGACGCCGAGCCCGCTCTCCGAGCGCGCGAGGTCGACGCCCGTGAGGTTCGTCATGGCGACGTCTGCGTTCGCCGGCGTGAGCTGCAGGCCCGCGGCATAACCGCGCACCGTGTAGGCGCCGGCGGGGACGTTGAAGATCGTGTAGGCGCCGCTCTTGTCGGTGATCGCGGAGAAGCCTTGGCTCATCGCGTCCTCGGCGACGATGAGCACGCCGCTCGACAGGTCGTCGGCGACGACCTTGCCGGAGATCGAGGGCAAACCCTTCTGGTCCATGGGCAGGCCGATGAGCGCGATGTCCGTGAGCGTCGACTGGATGTCCCAGCCATTTTCCTGCGCTTTCGCCTCGCTCGACAGGATGGGCAGGGCCGTGCGGAGGCCGCCGGGGAAGGTCTGGTAATCGGCGGCGCTCGCGCGCAGGGTGAAGGCGACGTCCGTGACCGGGGTGCCGTCGTCTTGCCGCGCCACGGGGACGGCGAGCGCGTAGTTGCCCTTGTCGTCGGTGACCGCGACGTCGCTCACGGAGGCGCCTTGATCGTCGAGCGCCATGACCTGGGCAGCCTTGACGGCGCCCTCCGTCTGGGAGTCGAACACCATGCCCTTGATGAAGACCAGCGGATGACATTGGTTGCCGCCCGCGCTCATCTCGGCGCACGTCAAGCCGCCGGCGCACTGGGCATTGGCCGGATCGCAGGCGCCACCCTTGGCGATGCCGCACGTGCCGGTGCCGTCGGGGTTCTTGCCGCAGACGGCGTCGCCCTTGCAGTAGTCCGGGCCGGCCGGGTCGCAGGCGCCGCCCACCTCGATCTCGGGGACCTGGCAGGTATACGCGTCACCAGAGGCGGTGCAGACCGAACCCGAGGGGCAAGGATCACCGTCGACCTCGCACTCGTCACCGATCTTTTCGGGCGACGGCGAGCAGCCGATGGCGACGAAGGCGAGGGAAAACGCGACGCCACGGAACCAAGGAAGCTTGCGGAAGTTCATTTCGAGGGACCTCCCATTGTTTTGGCAAAGCGACGACGCGACGATAACAAATGTCTCGCGCCATGTCGCCGGTCTCAGCACGAATTTCACAATGGAAAATCGCGGGACCAGTGCGCAATCGGCTGACCGCATTCCCTTACCGGCACCGGCTGTTACCGGCGACGGTTACCGCATTCCGTTACCGGATCCAGAGCAGCGCCACGCCGCCGACCGCGACGAGGGCGCCGAGGGCCGCGCGCAGGCTGACGTGCTCCTTGTGGAGCGCGATGACCGCCGGAATGACGAGGACGGGCGTCGTCGCCATGATCGTGGCCGCGATACCCGTCTCCGTGTGCTGAATGGAGAGGAGCGACAAGGAGACGCCCACAAAAGGACCCGCAATGGCGCCGAGCGCCGCGTATCCGAGCCCCACGCGGTCCTTCACCGCGGCCGCCGTCCGACCCCACCAGCCAATGAACGTGAACAGGAGGGAAAAACCAATGATACCGGCAATGATACGAATCTGCGTCGCGGCGAATGGGTCGTAGCTCTTCATCCCGACCTTGCTGAGCACGAGCCCCACGGCCTGCCCCGCCGCGCCGCCGAACGCGAGCAGGACGCCCTTGCCGGGTTTGTCCGGTGAATCCTCGTCCGGGGCCTTCGCCTCGCTCGTCCGCTCGAGCACGACGATCGCGACGCCCACGAGCGTCACGGCCATCCCGAGGATCCCGAGCGCAGAGAGCCGCTCGCCGAGCAGGACCCAGCCGAGCACGGCCGCGATCGGCGGAGCGAGCGACATGACGAGCATCGCGACGCGCGGGCCAATGAGCAAGAACGCCCGAAAGAGGCACATGTCGCCCAGGACGAACCCCACGAGGCCACTCACGAGGAGCCAGCCCCACGCCTCGGCCGAGGCGTCCGAGGGCCAGAGGAGGCCGCGCCGCACGAGGTTGTAGGCGCCGAGGAAAACGAACGCGAGGACGAGGCGTACGAGGTTGAGGGACAACGAGCCCATGCGGCGCCCGGCGGCCGCGAACGCGAGCGAACTCGCGGTCCAGCAAAGGGCCGTGCCGAGGGCCGCGATCTCTCCAAGAGGGATGGACATGGGCAAAAGGGGCGCGCAAGATAACCGGCCGCGAAAGACCGGGGAAGAAGCAACCTTGCCGACGGCCCCGTCCGAGCCCACGCGTGACGTGCGACGATGGTGGAGATGCGGGTAGGTGTGTCGGTTGGCGAGCGCTTCGAGCTCGTACGTCTCGCGGGCCAAGGCGGCATGGGGGCCGTGTTCGAGGCGCGCGACCGGGAGACCGGCGAGAAGGTCGCGATCAAGATCATGAGCGGCGCGAGCGACGAGGAGCGCGCCCGGTTCGACCGCGAGGCGCGCCTGCTCGCAGCGCTCTCCCACCCGGCCGTCGTGCGTTACCTCGGCTACGGCGAGCTCGACTCGGGCGAGCCGTACCTCGCGATGGAATGGCTCTCGGGCGAGGGGCTCGACGCGCGGATCACGAGGGAGCGCCTGAGCGTCGAGGAGACACTCGCGCTCGCCGAGCGTATCGCCGGCGCGCTCGCGCTCGCGCACCGGCACGGCATCATCCACCGCGACATCAAGCCGAGTAACATCTTCCTGCAGGGCGGCGACGTGCGGCGCGCGATGCTGCTCGACTTCGGGATCGCGCGGCGCGCCTCGGACTCGCACGTCGTGACGCGCACGGGCGTCTTCATGGGCACGCCCGGGTACGTGGCCCCCGAGCAAGCCCGCGGAGATCGCGCCCTCAGCGCGCGGGCCGACGTGTTCGCCCTCGGCTGCGTGCTCTTCGAGTGCCTCGCGGGCAAACCCGCGTTCACCGGGCAACACGTGGTGGCCGTGCTGGCGAAGGTGCTGTTCGAGGACGTGCCCAAGGTCTCGATGCTGCGGCCCGGCGTGCCGCTCGCGCTCGACATGCTCATCGCGCGGATGCTCGCGAAGCACCCGGAGGAGCGCCTCGCGGACGGCGACGCGCTGATGGCCGCCCTCGCGCGCGTGGCGAACGACGAGTTCACGAGCGAACCGCCGCACACGCTCCGCTCGAAGGGCGCGCTCGGCAGCGGCGAGCAGCGGCTCGTGAGCCTGATCTTGATCTCGAGCTCGAAGGAGGTCGCAGGCGCCGTCGATCCGCTGGCAGGCACGATGAACTCGTCCGGGGTCGCGCCGCTCGCCGCGCTGCGCACGGTCGCGCGATCGTACGGGGCGCGCGTGGAGGCGCTGGCGGACGGTTCGGCGGCGCTGATGCTCTCGGGGGCGGGCATGGCGACGGATCAGGCGACACAAGCCGCGCGCTGCGCGCTGGCGCTCCGCGCGATGGCGCCGGACGCGCCGATCGTGCTCGTGACGGGACGCGGGGTGCTCTCGCACGCGCTCCCCGTCGGCGAGGGCATCGATCGCGCGGCGAGGCTCTTGCGCGAGGAGGAGGAGCGCACGGCAAGGCACGATGGAGCGGAGGCGCGCGCGCGGCGGCCCGTGCGCCTCGACGAGCTCACGGCGGAGCTGCTCGAAGGGCGCTTCGTGATCGACGCGAGCGACGATGTCCGATCGCTCGTGGGGGAGGCGCAGGCGCAGGAGGGATCGCGGCTGCTGCTCGGGCGGGTGACGCCGTGCGTGGGGCGCGAGCGTGAGCTCTCGACGCTGCTCGCGCTCTACGAAGAGTGCACGAGCGAGCCCGCTGCGCGCGCGGTGCTCGTGACGGGCGTGGCCGGCATCGGCAAGTCGCGCATCCGGCACGAGCTCTTGCAGAGGCTCGCCGAGACCGAGCCGCGCCCCGAGATCTGGCTCGCGCAGGGGGATCCGACGCGCATGGGCGCGCCCTTCGGCATGGCCGCCGAGCTCTTGCGGCGCGCCTCGTCGCTGCACGAGGAGGATCCGATCGAGGTGCGGCGGGAGAAGATCCGCGACGCGGTGACGCGGCACCTCGGCGCGGACGCGGCGCGCGTGATGGAGCTCTACGGCGAGTTCGTGGGCGCTCCGTGGACCGTCGAGGAGGCGAGCACGTTCCTGCGCGCGGCGCGCAAGGATCCGGTGCTGATGGGTGATCACCTCCGCCGCGGCTTCGAGGACTTCGTGAGCGCGGCGAGCGCGGCGCACCCGGTGGTGCTCGTGCTCGAGGATCTGCACTGGGCCGACACGCCGACGGTGCAGCTCATCGACGCGGCGCTGCGGCTCGCGCGCGAGCGATCGCTCTTCGTCCTCGCGCTCGCGCGGCCCGACGTGCACGAGAGGTTCCCGGGGCTCTGGGCGGATCGAGGGATGCAGGAGATCCGGCTCGGCGAGCTGTCGAGGCGCGCGAGCGAGCGCCTCGCGCGGCACGTGCTCGGCGAGGACGCGCCAAAGTCCTTGCTCGCGCGTGTGGTGGCGCAGGCCGCGGGCAACGCGTTTTACCTGGAGGAGCTCCTGCGCGCCGTGGCCGAGGGCCAGGAGACCGGGCTGCCGCAGACGGTGCTGGCCATGCTGCAGGCGCGGCTCGAAGCGCTGCCGAGCGAGGCGCGCTGGCTGCTCCGCGCGGGCAGCATCTTCGGCGAGACCTTCTGGAGCGGCGGCGTACGCGCGCTGCTCGGCGGCGAGAGCAGCGTGGTCGACGCGGACCGCTGGATCGAGACGCTCGTTCACCGAGAGCTGCTCATGCGGCGCAGGGAGAGCCGCTTCCCCGGCGAGGAGGAGCTCGCGTTCCGGCACGACCTCTTGCGTGACGTCGCGTATGCGGCCCTCACCGAGGTCGATCGAGCGCTCGGGCACAGGCTCGCGGCCGAGTGGCTCGAGGCCGCGGGCGAGCGTGACGCGATGGCCCTCGCCGTGCACTGCGAGCGCGGCGAGGATCGCGAGAAGGCCGCGGTGTGGTTCGTCCACGCCGCGACGCAGGCGCTCAGCGCGAACGACTTCGAGGCCGTGCTCGAGCGGACCGAACGCGCCGAGGCGTGCGGCGCCGACGGCGGGCTGCTCGGCGAGGTGCGGCAAGCGCAAGCCGAGGCGCATTTCTACCGCGGTGAGCTCGCGGAGGCGGCGCGCCGCGCGCGCGAGGCGATGCAGCTCCTCTCGCCGGACAGCCCGCTCTGGTTCGGCGCGGCGAGCGCGGCGGCGTGGGCCGAGAGCTCGCGCGGCGAGCGCCGCCAGCTCCTCGGGATCGCGGAGTCGATGCTCGAGCGCGCCGATCGCGAGGCCTCGCCGCAGACGCGCAGGCTCGCGGCGATGGGCTGGATCGCGCGGATGCTCTTGCGGTCCGGGCAGCGCAGCGCCGCCGAGACGCTCTCCGAGCGGTTCGCGCAGGCGCCCGAGGCCTCGCGCCGTGAGCCCATCGTCGCGGCCGAGTGGGCGGCCGTGGCGGCGACGCGCGCGCTCGTCGAGGGCGACCTCGAGACCTCGTACGAGTTCTTCCTCGAAGCGGCTCGGCACTTCGAGGAGGCGAAGGTCGACAGGTTCGGCATCTCGATGCGGATCTACGCGGCGCTCGTGCTCTGCGACCTCGGGGATCACGCCCGCGCCGAGGAGGAGCTCGCCACGCTCGTGGCGCGGGCCGAGGCGCAGTGTTTGCCGATGCTCGCGGCGAGCGCGCGTCACGGCCTCGCCGAGGCGCTCGCGGCGCGCGGTGCGCTCGCCGAGGCGCGCGCGCTGCTCGAGGACATCCTCGAGACCCTCACGAACGCGGGCCTCGTGCTCTCGGCGCACGACGTGCGGCAGTTCCTCGCGCTCGTGCTCGTGCGTCAGGGTGACAGCGAGGCGGCCGAGCGCGCCGCGATCGAGGCCGTGGCGCTCGTCGACGCGCCCCCGAATCGCCGCTGCTCGTACCTCGCGACGCTGGCGCGCGTGCTGCTCGCGTGTGGCCGCCCCGCGGAGGCCCTGTCGGCGGCGGAGGAGGCGATGCAGCTCCTCGAGCAGATCGGCGCGCTGCTCTCGGACGAGCCGCTCGTGCGGCTCGTGTATGCCGAGGCGCTGCTCGCGAATGGTCGCCACGAGCGCGCGAAAGAGGCGCTCTCCGCCGCGCGCGCGCATCTCCTCGGCCGGGCCGAGAAGATCGGCGCCCCGGCGCGCCGGGAGCGATTCTTGCGCGCCGTGCCGGACAACGCGCGCACCCTCTCGCTCGCGGAGGCGTGGCTCGGTCCGGCGCCGGGCGCGGCTTGACGCGTCCCCCTCGAATTCGGCGGCGTGATCGGGTACATTGCGACAAATCCTCACGGGGTGGGCCATGGAACGACGCGATTTCTTGAAGGTGGGCGTGATCGGCGGGGCGGGGACCGCGGCGGCGGGCACCCTGGGTTGCGCGGGTACGACGGGCGCGGCCGCGCCTCCGGTGGCGCTGGTGAGCCCGGAGGAAATGGACCGGTTCCTCGCGCGCCTCGACGGGGGCCTCGACAAGCTGAAGACCGGCGAGAGCTCGATCGCGTCGCTGTTTCCGAAGCTCGATTCTACGGATTCGAACCATCAGAAGCAGGACGTCCTCGTCCGCAAGACGCTCCGCTCGCTGCTCCTCGTGGGCTCGTTCAACGACCTGCCCGAGGAGGGGCGCGTGCATCCCGGGGTGCAAGACCGGATGTGGAGCGGGATGGGCGAGATGGATGAAGCGATGCTCGGGATGACGAGCGCGCTCGATTCTTTGACCCCCACCGAACGCGCGGACATCGGCCTTCGAATGCGCAAGGATCCGGGGCTCGGCATGCGTATCGTCGAGGCGATCGACCAGGACGCGGCCAAGGCGGGGATCCCCATGGAGCGGCGGCTGCACCTGCGCGCGATCGCGGTCGAGGCGTGCTCGCGCATGAAGCAATCGACGCCGCTGCTCATCGACGAGTACGTGACCAAGGTGAACAAGGTCGCCGCGCGGCCGGCGAACGTGGCCGAGTTCGAGCGCCGCCTCGTCGCGCAAATGGGCGAGGAGGCGTTTTTCCAGTACCGGGAGCGCACGGAGGCGCTCGCGCGGCGCTGGAACGTGGCGAGCGCGGGCCAGGCCGCGAACGACGGCGCCGGCCCGAATGCGCCTCCGGCGGCAGATCCGCATCAGCGGAGCAGCAGGGTCCTCACGGTCGGCGGCATTCTCCTCGGCGTGGGCGCGCTGTCCTTGCTCGTCGGCGGCATCATCGTCTCGTCGGGCGGATTCGTCGGCGCGTTCGTCATGACGGTCGGCGCGCTCCTCGGCATCGGGGGCCTCATCACGCTCATCGTCGGCGCGGCCATCCGGGCGTCCGAGGGCTGATCCCGCCCGCGTTGCATGTTCCCGCGAGAGGCCAGCGAGACCCCGGCGTCGGGCTCCCCGATCGTGATCACGGGAATGGGCGCCGTCTCCGCGCTCGGCGTCGGCGCGTCTGCTTTGTGGGCGGCCATCGAGGAGGGCCGCGACGGCATTCGCCCGATCGAGCGATTCTCGACCGAAGGTTTTTCCGTGTCGCTCGGCGGGATGGTGCCGGGCGCGGCCGCAGGGGACGTTTGCGTCGCGTTCGCCGCGGAGGCGGCGCGGGAGGCCCTCGCGCATGCGGGCCTCTCGATCGGCGCGGGCGGCGTCTCCGGGAGCCGCGTGGCGCTCGTCCTCGGCACGAGCCTCGGCATTCACGTGGACGGCCTGCACCTCGTCGCCGCGGAGGTCGCGCGCGCGCTCGAAATCGCGGGCCCGACGGTGACCATTTCGACGGCGTGCTCCTCTTCGACGAACGCGATCGGGCTCGGCCGGGATCTGCTCGACGCGGGCCTCTGCGACGTGGCCCTCGCGGGCGGCACGGACGAGCTCACGCCGGAGATCTTCGCGGGCTTTCACGCGCTCGGGTTGCTTTGCCCCTCGAAATGCGCGCCCTTCAGCGAGCCCGTGGGGACGACGCTGGGCGAGGGCGCCGGGTTTCTGGTCCTCGAGCGTGGCGACGAGGCGTCTGCCCGGCGCGCGCGCCCTCTCGCGACGCTGCTCGGTTATGGCCTCTCGGCCGACGCATACCACCCGACCTCGCCCGATCCCACGGGCGCCGGCGTCGCGCGCGCGCTCCGCGGAGCGCTCCTCGACGCGGGGACGGACGAAGCCGGCGTCGATTACGTCAATGCCCACGGCACGGGCACCGCGGCCAACGACGCCGCCGAGTTTCGCGCCATCGAGCAGGTCTTCGGCGCGCGCGCGGCGCGTCTGCCCGTGAGCTCCACGAAGAGCTTCCTCGGCCACGCCCAGGGCGCCGCGGGCGTGCTCGAGCTCATCGCGACCCTCTGCGGCATGGCGAGGGGCAAGATCCCTCCCACGCTCCATTTCGACAAGGCCCGGCCCCGCTGCCCGCCCGATCCGGTGGCCGGGGACCGGCCCCGCGTGACCCGCGTCGAGCGAGCGATTTGCAACAACTCCGCCTTCGGGGGCGCGAATGCGGCCCTGGTCGTGGGCAACACCGGAATGGTTACGCCCCGAAAACTCATTTCCGAGCTGTTCGTCCTCGGCGCCTCCGCCGTCGGCCCGCACGGGATGGATCTCGACGCGCTCGGGGAGGCGCTCGCCGAAAGTGTACCGCTCCGCCGCGGCGCGCCCGCGATCGCCATCGAGAGGCTGATCCCCACGGCCGATGGCAATGGGATGGATCCGGCCTCGCGGTTCCTCTCGGCCGCCGCGGCGCTCGCGCTCGCGGATGCCGGGATCACGCTGCGCGGCGCGAGACGCGACCGGGCGGGGCTCTTCGTCGGCACGACGCGCGCCTCGACGCAGAGCGAGCGCGAGTTCCGGGACAGCATTCGCGAGCGCGGTCTCGTGCGCCTCTCGGCGACGGCGTTCACGCGTATGGTCCTGAATGCGTCCGCGGGTACGTGCACGAAGGTCTGCGCGCTCAAGGGCCCGACGACGACGCTCACCTCGGGCGAGGGCAGCGGCCTCGTCGCGCTCGTCTATGCAGCGATGCACCTCTCGACGCGGTCCGACGTCGATCTCCTCCTCGCGGCTGGCGTCGACGAACGCGTCTCCCTCGATCCCGAGGTGCACGAGGGCGAAGGCGCGGCTTGCCTGGTCCTCGGAAAAGGCCCGGCTTCGAGCGAATCGAGGGCCGTGCGCCTCTCGGGCTTCGCGCTCGCGGGCCCTGGGCAGGCGGAGGAGGCCACGCGCCTCGCCATTCGAATGGCCGGCCTCGACGCGCGCGATGTCTTCGTGGCGCCGCCGGTCGCGCCCGTGCTCGGCCCTGCGCCCTCGATTGCGGCGCTGTTCGCCTGCGCGTTCGCCGTCCATTCCATTCTGCGGGGGACCTGGGAGCACGTGCTCGTCCCCGAGCCGGGCGGCACCGCCGCGGCCGCCGTCGTTTTCAGCCGAAAAGGAGCCGCATGACCCCCGAGCTTGCCCGGTACATCACGCGTCGCGAGCGTGTCCTCGACAAGGTGCGCCGGATCCTCGTCGAGCACCTGCACGTCGCCCGCGCGCTCGACGAGATCGATCCGGACGCGCCGCTCTTCGGCACGGGGCTCGGCCTGGATTCGGTCGACGCCGTCGAATTGCTGGTCAGCATGGAATCCGAGCTCGGCGTGAAATTGCCGAACGAGGGCCTCTCCCGCGCGGCCATGCGCACCGTGAACACGCTCGTCGACCTGGCCCTCGCCCACGGGAGGACGGACGATGTCGATGGATGACGAGATCCGCGCCTTGCGCACGAGCGTCGCGCTCGCCGCGGGAGATCACGTCACGTGCCTGCGCATCGAGGGCGAAGGCGCGTACGAGGCGCTCGACGCCGTCGTCGCCTGCGACCTCTTCTTGCAGGACGGGCAGATGCGCCCGAGCCTCCTGCTCGACGAGCAGGCCCGCCCCTTCGCGGACATCCACGTGGCGCGTGACGACGAGGCGTTTTACTTGCTCGCCGAGGGCCCGTCGCCCGGCGAGCTCGTCGAATACTTCGACAAACACTTTCCCCCGGGGATCGACGCGAAGGCCACATGTTGCGACGGGGCGCTCCTGTCCGTGCACGGCCCTTATGCCTGGGAGCTCTGCACGGCGGTGCTCGGACCCGACGTCGGCAGCCTCCCCTACCTCGCGTTTTACCGGACAGACGAGGCTGTGTGTTTTCGTTCGGGAAAGACCGGCGAGTATGGTTATGATCTCCTGATCTCCCCGGGCGAGCTCGCCGCCGTCCGCGAGGCGCTGCTCACCGAGGGTCGGGCCTTCGACCTCGCCCTCGCGGGTTTGCCCGCGCTGGATCAGTGTGCCCTCGAGAATGGCATCTTCAACGTCCGCCGCGAGGGCCGGGCCGGCCTCTCGCCGCTGGAGCTCGGCCTGCAATGGCGCGTCTCGAACCGCAAGGAATACGTGGGCTCCGCCGCGCTGCGGGCCCGGCGCGAGGCGGGGGCGAAGGCGCGGGTCGTCTGGGCCGTCGCAGGCGCGGCCGTGGCCGAGGGAGACGACGTTTTTCTGGACGAACAGCGGATCGGAGCCGTGCTCGCAACCGGATTCTCCGTCATCCGCGGTGAATGGGTCGCGCTCCTGCTCCTCGATCGATCGTATGCGTTCCCGGGTATCGATCGTTTCGAGGCCTCCCACGCGGGCGAGCGCCGCCCCCTCCGCACCGTCTCGGCGCCGCTCATCAACAACCGCAGCCTGTACGTGAGCCCGCAGCGGCACAGCTACCGGGAGCGGGACGAATCGAAGATGCCGCCGTTCGTGCTTTCGCCATGAATATCCGATTCGACGACAGCACGGTGATCGTGACCGGCGCCTCCCGGGGCCTCGGCCGGAGCATCGCGGCGGCGTTCGGGGCCGAAGGGGCGTTCGTCTTCGTGGGATACAAGTCGCGCGAGGACGAGGCGAAGGAGACGCTGCGCGCGATCGAAGAAGCGGGCGGGCGTGGCGCGCTCCTCGCGATGGACGTGGCGAGCGCGGCGTCGATGAACGCGGCCGTGGAGCGTGTGCTCGAAGCGCGGGGCGGGATCGACGTGCTCGTGAACAATGCCGGCGTCGCGGCGGACGAGCTCTTCCCCTTGATGGCCGAGGAGAGCTGGGACGAGGTGATCCGCGTCAATGCGGGCGGCGTCTTTCACGGCTGCCGCGCCGTCGTGCGGCCGATGATGGCGAAGCGGCGGGGCGTGATCGTCAACGTCGCCTCGGTCGCGGGCCAGCACGCGAGCCCCGGGCAGGCGAACTATGCGGCCTCGAAGGGCGCGATCCTCGCGTTCACCCGCACGCTCGCGGCCGAGCTCGCCCCGCGGGGGATTCGCGTCAATGCGGTGGTGCCGGGGCTGCTCGGCACGGGAATGGCGAAGCGCCTGGACAAACGTATCGCGGAGAAGACGCGCGCCCGGATCCCGCTCGGGCGTTTCGGGACCGGCGACGAGGTGGCGCGGGCGGTGTTGTTCCTGGCTTCGGAAGAGGCTTCGTACGTGATCGGCCAGGCGCTCGTGGTGGATGGGGGGCTGACGTTGTGACGGTGGCCTTTCTGTTTCCTGGGCAGGGCGCCAAGGGCCTCTTCGAAGCCGCGTCGTTCGTGGCGAACGAGCCGCGGGGCAAGGAGATGCTCGATCGGGCGGCGGAGGCGACAGACATCGCGCCGAGCGAGCTCCTGGCGAAGGGCGGGCGCGCCCTCGAACGAACGGAGGTCCAGCAGCCGGCGCTCACGGCGATCGCGCTCTTCGTGCACGTGGAGCTCCTCGCTGCGGGAATCCCGCCCGATTTCGTGGCAGGTCATTCCCTCGGAGAGCTCCCGGCCTGGGCCGCGACGGGCGCCATCACGCCCGAGGATGCGATCATGATTGCGGCGCTCCGTGGACGGTTGATGGCGCGGGAAGCGGCGCGGCACCCGGGTATGATGTTGGCGTTATCCTGCGCCGAGCTCTCGCCCGTCCTTCTGAGAGGTACACTCCAGCGCGCGATCGCACGTTGCGGATCCAAGGTCACGATCGCGGCAACGAATACACCTGATGAACTGGTGGTGAGTGGTGATGAAGAAACCATCGGCAAATTGGTGAAGACGTTGGAGGACGCCCAAGGTGGTTTCAACGACAATAAGCCATTCCACTTCCGACGTTTGCCGGTCGCCGGCCCCTGGCACAGCGAATCGATGAAGGACGCGGTCCCCGAGCTCGAAGCGGCGCTCACGCGCGCGCGGCGCGGGGCCATGCGGGTCCCTTTGGTGCTCAATGCGACCGGAAAACTCGCCGAGGAGGAGGGGAGCGTCCCGCGCCTCCTCGCCGGCCAGCTCGTCAGTGCCGTTCGATGGACCGACGTCATGACCACGCTGAAAGACCGCGGCGTCACGGATTACGTGACCATCGCCCCGGGCGCGGTGTTGCGGTCGCTCGTCCGGACGAACCTCGGCCCCGACGTTCGGATCCACGCGACCGAAAACACGGCCGACATCCGGCGCACGGCGGACGCGCTGCGGAGGAGCCTCTCATGAAACCGAGCTCGCGTTTGTCCCTCGGCGCGGACGTGATAAACCTCCTGATCCCGCATCGCCGCCCTTTCTCGATGGTCGACGTCATCGAATCGTACGAGCGCACCCCGCGGCCGACGTTGCGGGCCGCGCGCCACGTCTCGGCGAACGAGCCCGTCTTCGAGGGCCACTTCCCGGGCCTCCACCTCTGGCCGGGCGTGTACACGATCGAGGGGCTCGGCCAGAGCAGTAACCTCCTCGGCATCATCGCCGCCTACCAGGACGCCTGGGAGAAAAAGGGCCGCGACCCGAACGAGGTGCTCGAGGCCCTGCAGAACCTGGCCCTCGGATATCGCATGCAACCCGGGTACAAGCCCGAGATGTCGGCGGCGCTCATCGAATCGCTCAAGACCCATTCCCATTCGCACGTCGGGATGAGCGCCTCGGTGGACGTGAAGCTGCTCCAGCCGGTGTTCGCCGGTCAGCGGCTCGAATACCTCGTCTCGCAGTCGCACCTGATGGAAGACCTCGCCCGTTACGAGGTCGAGGCCCGCGTGGAGGGGCGCACGGTGGCGAAGGGCGTGATGACCAGCACCCGGAGCATCCCGCCGCTGCCCGCGCCGATCTTCGGATGAAGGCGCTCGGCCTCCTGCTCGCGCTCGCGATCACGGCGGGATGCGCGCCCTCCGTGGTTTGGCTGGGCCATAGCCCCGATCGAAGGCATCACCTCGAGGTGCTCGAGAGCGCCGGCAAGCAGCGCGTCCGCGTCGACGGCGTGGACGGCGTGGAATACCTGGGCATCGGGATCGAATCCATCGTGTGGAGCGCGGACGGCCGCCGCCTCGCCTACCCCGCGCGCCGCGAAAAAGGCTGGTCGCTCGTCGTGGATGGGCAGGCGGGCCCGGTCTTCGAGGGATTGGGCGAGGTCGCGCTGAGCCCGGACGGAGGGCACGTGGCGTATGCGGCAGCGCGCGGCGGCGCGTGGTTTGTCGTGCTCGACGGGGAGCCGGGCCCTGCCTTCGACGCCATTCTGGAGGGCACGCTCCTCTTCGGCCACGGCGGCCGTTTCGCGTATGTGGCCCGGCAAAATGCCTCCGTGCGCGCGGTCGTCGACGGCGCGGCCGGGCCGCTCTACGACGGCATCGGCGCCTTGCGGTTCAGCGAGGACGGGGCCGCGGTGGCGCACGTCGGGCGGCGCGGAGAGGAGGCGTTTTTCTGGATGAACGGCCGCGAATCTCCACCGGCGGAGGCGATCGCGTATCATGCGCTCGCGCCGCGCGGTGGTCGATTCGCCTACGTGGCGAAGCGCGAGGGGAAGTGGCGCGTCACGGTCGACGGCGCCGAATCCGCGCCTTATGCTCGTATCTCGGAGGTCTCGTTCAGCGAAGACGGCGCGCATGTCGTTTATGCCGGAGGTCGCCCGGACGGGGAGGTGATCGTCCTCGACGACGAGGAGGGCCCGCCGTACGACGAGATCGCGCCCGGGAGCCTGGTCTTCGGCGACGCTGGCCAAAAACTCTCGTATGCAGCGCGGCGCGGGCGTGGATGGCACGTCGTCGTGAATGGCGAGGAGGGACCGGCCTACGACGCCGTGGATCGCCCGGTCCTCGCGCGACGCGGATCGACGTTCGGTTACGTCGCCGCGAGCCGCGGGGCGCGCTTCGTGGTGCTCGACGGTCGCGAGCAGAGGCCCTTTGCCTGGGCGGGGGACCTGGTCCTGAGCGCCGACGGGCGATACCACGCCTACCTCGCCGACGACGGCGAGCGAATGCATGTCGTGCACGATGGCGTGCCGACGCCGTTCGACAGCGTGATCGCAGGGACGCTCGTCCACGCGGAGGAAGGGCCGAGCTGGGCGTGCCTCGTGGTCGATCGGGCCGCGCGAAGGCTGTTCATCGTGATCGACGGCGCGAAAAAGAGGGCGCTCGACGGGGAGGAGCTGGCCGCGGCGATGACGCAGCCGCGGCTCGAAACGCGGGCCCTGCGGGCGAGGGACGCGGAGCTCTTGCGGCGATGGGTGGCGGCGGAGCTCGGGATCACGCGCCGGCCCAAGGCCCATGCGCGCTGAGGTTGTCCGGCGTTCTTCGTTCGTCCCCACCGCCTCGCGGCTTTCTCCCTCGTTCCTTCGCCGCGCCTCCCGTGCCCGCCCGCTGACACACGCGCCGCGTCGGTGCTAATCGTACGGTCGCCATGACGTCCCCCACCGCGAACACGCCCTCGCCGAGCACGCCTGCGGACGGCGCTCCGGCAGCTCCGGAGCCCGCTCGTTACGTTCACGCCGAGGCCGAGCCCCGCTGGCAGCGCTTCTGGAAAGAGACCGGCGTCTTCCGCGCCGTCCGCCATGAAGGCCGGCCCAAGCGCTACGTGCTCGACATGTTCCCTTATCCCTCGGGCGCGGGGCTCCACGTCGGCCACCCCGAGGGCTACACGGCGACGGACATCTTCTGCCGCTACAGCCGCATGAAGGGCTACGACGTCCTGCACCCGATGGGCTGGGACGCCTTCGGCTTGCCCGCCGAGCAGTACGCGATCCAGACCGGCACCCACCCCGCCGAGACCACGCGCAAGAACATCGACACCTTCCGTCGCCAGCTCGAGATGCTCGGCTTCAGCTACGACTGGGAGCGCGAGATCGGCACGATCGACGAGGGTTACGTCCGCTGGACCCAGTGGATCTTCGTCAAGCTCTTCGAGCGTGGCCTCGCCTATCAGGACAACGTCCTCGTCAACTGGTGCCCCGCCCTCGGCACCGTGCTCGCCAACGAGGAGGTCGTCGACGGCAAGAGCGAGCGCGGCAATCACCCGGTGATCCGCACCCCGCTGCGCCAGTGGATGCTGCGCATCACCGCCTACGCCGACCGCCTCGCCGAGGACCTCTCCCTCGTCGACTGGCCCGAAGGCACCCTCGCCGCGCAGCGCAACTGGATCGGTCGGAGCGAGGGCGCGCTCATCTCGTTCGACGTCAAAGGATTCGAGGGCGCGAAGATCGACGTCTTCACCACGCGGCCCGACACGCTGCTCGGTTGCACCTACGTCGTGCTCGCGCCCGAGCACGCGCTCGTCTCGAAGATCACCTCGGCCGAGAACGTCGACGCCGTGCGCGCGTACGTCGAGGCCACCGCGCGCAAGAGCGACTTCGAACGCTCCGCCGTCGTGAAGACGAAGACCGGCGTGCCCACGGGCGCGATGGCGATCCACCCGATCACCGGCGCGGCCGTGCCGATCTGGGTCGCCGACTACGTCATCGGCGGCTACGGCACGGGCGCCGTCATGGCCGTCCCGGGCCACGACGTGCGCGACTTCGCCTTCGCCCAGGCCTTCGACCTGCCGATCCTCGAGGTCGTGAGCCCCGACGGCGAGCTGCACGATTCGCTCGACGCGGCCTTCGTCGACGAGGGCGTCCTCGTGCGGAGCGGCAAGTTCGACGGGATGAAGTCGACCGACGGCAAACGCGCCATCGTGGACGAGCTCGTCTCCCTGGGCAAAGGCGCGCCGAAGGTCACGTACAAGCTGCGCGACTGGGTGTTCTCGCGGCAGCGCTACTGGGGCGAGCCGATCCCGGTGTTTTTCCCGGTCGACATGAAGGATCCGGCCGGCGACCCGCGCAAGGGCGACGCGCACGTGATCCGTTACGACAAACCCCTCGCGGTGCCCGAGGACGAGCTGCCCTTGCGCCTGCCGGACCTCGTCGATTTCCGCCCCGGCGACGACCCGCAGGGCCCGCTCGCGCGCGCCGTCGATTGGCGGTTCTTCCAGAAAGACGGGCAGTGGTACGCGCGCGAGACGAACACGATGCCGCAATGGGCGGGCTCGTGCTGGTACTACCTGCGCTTCATCGACCCGAAGAACGACGCCGAGCCCTGGAGCGGGAAGGCCTACGACGACTGGATGCCCGTCGACCTCTACATCGGCGGCAACGAGCACGCGGTCTTGCACCTGCTCTACGCGCGCTTCTGGCACAAGGTGCTCTTCGACATCGGCAAGGTGAAGCACCCCGAGCCGTTCCTGAAGCTCGTCCACCAGGGCCTCATCCTGGGCGAGGACGGCGAGAAGATGTCGAAGTCCCGCGGCAACGTGGTCAACCCCGACGACATCGTGAAGGCCTACGGCGCCGACAGCCTGCGCCTCTACGAGATGTTCATGGGCCCGCTCGAGGCGGTCAAACCCTGGCAGTCCGCGCAGATCCAGGGCGTCGTCCGCTTCCGCGACCGCGTCTTCTCGATCCTCACGGGCCGGCCGCTCGTCGACGCGATCGACGACGCCACGAAGCGCCTCACCCACAAGACCATCAAGAAGGTCACGGAGGACATCGAGGCGCTCTCGTTCAACACGGCGATCAGCGCGATGATGGTCCTCTTGAACCACCTCGGCTCGCTGAAGGAGCTACCGCGCGAGGCGGCGAAGGGCCTCTTGCTCTGCGTCTCGCCCTTCGCGCCCCACGTGGCCGAGGAGGTCTTTCGCCTCTGGGGCAACGAGCGCTCGATCGCGCTCGAGCCCTGGCCGACGTTCGATCCGGCGCTCTGCGTCGACGACGTGATCGAGATGGCCGTGCAGGTGAACGGCAAGGTCCGCGGCCGCGTGACGTTGCCCGTCAAGGCGAGCGAGGACGAGGCCCGTAAAGCAGCGCTCACAGCCGAGGGTGTCTCTGCGTTCACGACCGGCAAGACTTTGAAGAAGTTCATCTACGTGCCCGGCAAGATCGTGAATCTCGTCGTGGCTTGAGCGTCACATCCACACCCCCATGAAAAACGCACGCTTCCTTGGTTTCGCGCTCGCCTCCACCCTGCTCGTGCCCTTCGGGGCGGGCTGCTCGAGTGATCCCGTGTTCGTCCGCGGCTCGGAGGTCGAGGGGCTCGACGACCCGCCGATGAGCACCGGCATCGACAAACGCGACATGGAGCAGCTCCTCCACGAGAACATGAAGCACCTCGTGGCCTCCTCCTTCGCGAAGTCCCTGGCCGACGCGGGCGACAAGCCCACGCTCGCGATCTTCCCGATGCTCAACGAGACGAGCCAGCACATCGACAGCCAGCTCCAGGCCGTGCTCTCGGACGCGGAGACCTTCATGGTGAACTCCGAGCTCGTCACGGTGGTGAGCCGCGAGCGGCAGAACCAGATGATCGCCGAGGTCGAGCGGCAAAACGGCGGCCACTTCGATCCGAACCACGCAGCGCAGTACGGCCGTCAGCTCGGCGCGAAGTACTACATGACCGGCAAGGTCTACACCTCGGACGAGCGCACGGCGGGCGGGCGGCGCGTGCAGTACTTCATGTTCATGCAGGTCATCGAGACCGAAACCAGCGCGGTCCGCTGGCAAAACAAGGCGGCCTTCACGAAGGCCCTGCTCAACCAGGATTGACGTGAAGGCGCTCCTCGGCCTCCGGCGCGCCGCCTGCGTTGTCACGTTCGCCCTCGCCGCTCTCGGCAACGCGGGCTGCGCCGGGCACGAGGTGCGGGTGCGCGACTCGCTCATCGCCCTCGATCGCGGCTCGATGGAGCAAGCGGTCGCCTCCCTCGACCGCGAGCTCGGCGTGAAGAAGCCGGGCGAGATCCCCGCCGTCACGCGCGACGAGGCGCTGCTCCTGCTCGACCGCGGCAGCATCCACCTCGCGATGGGAAAGTACGAGCAGGCCTCGCGTGACCTCGGCGCCGCCGACCAGGCCATCGAGGTGCTCGACCTCTCGACGAGCAAAGCCGCGGACATCGGCCGCTACGTGTTCTCTGACGACGCCGGGCCGTACAAGGCGCCGGCGTACGAGAAGCTCCTCCTGAACACGCTCAACATGATGAGCTACCTCGCGCGGCACGACCTCAACGGGGCGCGCGTGGAGGCGCGGCGGCTCGTGGTCATGCAGAAGTACCTCGAGAGCGTCGGCGACGAAGGCGCGCTGCTCGGGCTCGGGAGCCTGCTCGCGGGCTTCACGTACGAGAAGTCGAAGCAACGCGACGAGGCGCTTTTGCACTACGACGAGGCGCTCGCCTACACGAAGTACCGGTCCTTGCGAGATCCCCTGCGCGCGCTGACGCGTGGGCAAAAGACGACGACACACGAGGAGGTCGACGCGCTCGTCGCGGGAGCGGAGCCACTCGCGCCGGTGGAGGAGACGGGCGAAGCGGAGATCGTGGTCGTCATGGGCTACGGGCGCGTGCCGCCGAAGACGCCGGTGCGGATCCCGATCGGCATGGCGATGCAGATCGTGGGGCACGAGCTCTCGCCGATGGAGCGCAGAGACGTCGACGCGCTCGTCATGCAAGGCGCGGTCGCGTGGATCAACTACCCCACGCTGGGCCAGGGCCGCGGAGGTTACGAGGTGCCGAAGGCGTCGCTCGGCGCAGAGCCGCTCGCGCTGGAGCAGGCGCTCGACGTGGAAGGCGAGGTGCGATCGGCCTGGCACAAGCGCGAGGGGACGCTCGTGCTCGCGGCGATCACGCGGCTGCTCGCGCGCACGGCGGCGAGCGTGGCCGTGGCAGGCGCGACGACGGCCGGGATCAACGCGGCGCAGGACGACAGGCGGCGCGGCGACGGGACGGCCGCAGCCGTGGGCATGTTGCTCGGCTTCGCCACGAGCCTGACGATGTCGGCGCTCGACACGCCCGACACGCGCTCGTGGGCGACCCTGCCGGCGCGCATCGCGATCGCAAGGACCCGCGTCCCGGCAGGCACACACATGATCACGCTCGAAGCGCGAGGTCAGAGGCGAACGTTTGACGTCAAAGTAGATGCGGGCGGCTGGGCGCTCGTGCCGTTCTTCGTTCTACGTTGAGCCGAGGATCACTCGAAGCGCCGGCCGCTCGCGACGCCGATGTTGACCGTCAGCTCGAAGTTGCCCTCGGACCAGTACTTCGTGATCGCGTCGCCCACGTAGCGGAAGCCCGCCTCGACGGCCTTGGGGTCGGCTTCGAGCAGCGCGCGCATGTCGGGGAAGACGACCATCTGCGCGATCGGATCCTCCAGGAACTCCTTGCCGCTGTTGAACGCGACGCCGATGAGCTGCACGTCGACGTCCACCTCGCCGAGCCCGACCTTCTCGAGCTCCTCCGAGA
This sequence comes from Polyangium spumosum, assembly GCF_009649845.1. Taxonomy (NCBI): domain Bacteria; kingdom Pseudomonadati; phylum Myxococcota; order Polyangiales; family Polyangiaceae; genus Polyangium; species Polyangium spumosum. The sequence goes on along the minus strand of NZ_WJIE01000006.1, from coordinate 641,897 downwards.
GCGACTCGATCGTCGGGCGGCTCGCCGCGGCGACCTCCACGGCCTTGCCGAAATCCGCGAGGTCCTGCCGGAGAGCATACTCGCGCAGCATGTCGTAGATCTCGGGGAACGAGCCACGCACGGGCAGCGCCACGAGGCCCTGACCACCCACGACGAGGATGCGCCGGAGCTCGGCGAGCAGCGCATACCGCGCCTGCGCGCTCACCACCGGATGCACGAGCAAGCCATGCGTGAAGCTCGCGTCCGGCAGCGGCAAAGGCATGCCCGTCGCCTGCTCGAGGGTGATGTTCACGCCCGAGAGCGCCGAGGCCTTCGCGCGCGCGAGCGTGAGCGCCTCGGGCGAAGGGTCGACGCCGACGATGTTCGCGCCCGGCAGCTTCTCCGCGAGCAAGGGCTCGACGTACCCCGTGCGGCAGCCGATGTCGGCCACGGCCGCCGGTGAATACGGGATCACCATCTCCACCGCGGACGTGCCGAAATACGCGAGGTACCGCGGGATGACCGACGTGTCGAAGACCGCCGCCTCCGCCCCCGTGAGCGGGGTCCCGAGGCTCACGAGGCTCTCCCGTTCCCGCCGCTCCCTTCACCCTCGTCGTCCCCACCCATGGCCTCGAGCATCTCGAGCGCCTCCTCGGCGAGCTCGCCGATCGTGACCTCGGTCGTCGCGTCCGAGCCGTCCTCTTCCAGCTCGACCGTGCGCGTGTCGTCGACGAGCGGCTCGATGAGCCGAGCCGCCGCCGGATCGCCGATCTGCACGAGCGACTCGATCGCAGCCGCGACCGCGTCGGCGTCGCCGTGCTTCAAGAACTGGCCGATCACCTTGGTGACGCCAGGCTCGGGCACGTCGGCGAGGATGTACGGGAGCTCGGGCAGCGCCGGCGAGCCGACGGGCAGGCGCCGAAGCGCGCGCTCGATGCCCAGCGCGACCTCCTTGAACCGCTCGAAGCTGAGCTCCTCGAGCTGCTCGCCCGCCGCGCGGCGGGCCTCCGGGTGCTCGGACGAGAGCACGTCGATCATCGCGTCGACGACCCGCGGGCCCTGCAGCTCGCCGAGCAGCGACGCGATCCGCACGAGCCTGAGCGCCGACTCGTCCTCGTCGCCCTCCTTCAGGGCGCCCGCGATCGCGTCGGTGAGCACGTCGAGCAGCACACCTTCGGGTTTGTCGGCGAGCTCGTCATGCAGGCGGCGAACCGTGCGCTCGGCGTCGAAGAGCGCGTTCAGGGACTTTTCGATCGAGGAGCGGTCTTGCACGAGACAGGAGCTATCAACAGCGTCGAGCCGACGCAAGCCAGGTTGAAGGTAGGAAGCTCCACGGCGCCGGGCAGGCGTTCGTTCGGGGCGCTCCGTCATGCTGCGGGCGGCTCGATGGATGGGCCCTCCTGGGCTATATCGAGGGGGATGCAGCCGCTCGTCCGAGCCGCCGCCCTCGCCGCCCTGCTCGCGGCCCTCGGTGCGCTCGGGAAAACCCCCAGGCGGAAGGCGCCCGAGCCCGCAAAACCGGCCTCCACGGTGGCGCCGGCGGTGGCCGCGTCGTGTGGCCCGCGCTCGTTGCCCGAGGGGGACGTGTGTATCCCCCTGCCCCCGCCGGGTCGAGCGCCGCAGCCGGACGGGCGCGAAACCCTGCCGGCGGAAGACACCCCCCTGGCCGAGCGGAGCCCGCTCGTCCCACGCCGCCCGGACCGGCCCGCCGAGGTCGCGGCCTACCGCTTCCCGCTCACGCCCGAGGCAGCGCCGTCGGTGCTCGGGGGGCTCGATCGGCCCTTCGATCTCTCGCTCGAAGCGGGCGACGTCTCCCCCGGGCCCGGCGCCGTGTTGCTCGAGGCGGCGAGCGGCGAGCCGGTCGTGTCGCTCTCGCTCGAAGGACAGGAGGGGCCGGCGGAGGTGGCGTTCGTCGGCGAGCTCGTCGGCGCGACGGTGGTCACGGCGCACCTCGTGCGGGACGGGGGCCGGCTGCGGCAGTTGCTGCTCGTGCACGGAAACCTCGAGCGGCCGAGCGAACGCGCGGTCGTGGGCGCGCCGCTCGAGGACGGCGACGAGATCGGCGTCATCGGCGACAGCGCGTTCCGCGGCCGGACGGGCCTCTACCTCGAAGCGCGCCAGCTCCGCGAAGGCACGAGCCTCGGCGGCCTCGACGCCTCCCGTCTCCGCGAGGACATCGTCAGCGTGCCCGTCGACATCCGCAACACGCTGCCCCTGCGCTGATCCGCGGGGGGTGTGGGGGGTAGAGGAAGCCTCGCTTTGCGAGGCGACCGGAGCCCCCCACCTCAAGGCGCCAATTTGTAACCGTGTCCGTACACCGTCAGGATGTGCTGCGGTTTGTCCGGGGACTTCTCGATCTTCTTGCGCAGCTTGACGATGAAGTTGTCGACCGTGCGGTTCGTGGGCGAGCCCTCGACGCCCCAGACCTTTTGCAGGATCTCCTCGCGCGAGACGGGCTGGCCCACGCGCTCGTAGAGCAGGCGGAGGAGCTCGACCTCGTAGAACGAGAGCGGGCTCGATTTCGAGCCGCGCGCGACCGTGTGGGTCGTCATGTTGATCTTGGCCTGACCGATCGTGAAGACCTCGGGCGTCGGATCCCCGGGCCCGCGCGTCGTGCGCCGGAAGATGGCGCGCATGCGGGCGATGAGCTCGCCCACGCTGAAGGGCTTCGTGACGTAGTCGTCGGCGCCCGCGTCGAGGCCGCGGATCTTGTCGAGCTCCTGGCCACGCGCCGTCAGGATGATGATCGGGATGAACGCGTCCCACCGCCGCAGCTCCTCGCAGACCTTGAACCCGTTCGTGTCGGGTAACATCAGGTCGAGCAGGATCGCCTGCGGCTTCTCCTGCCGCGCGAGCGACACGCCGGCGTTGCCCGTGCCCGCCGAGACGACGGAGAACCCCTCGAACTCGAGCGCGTCGGTCAGGCCGAGGACGATGTGCGGCTCGTCCTCGATGATCAGGATCTTCTTCTTCGACGTCACCTCGGGGCGCCGTCTTATCACAAAACGCGACGAGGCCCGATGCCGGGCCTCGTCACGTTGCTGCTGGTCAGATGTTACGAACGTCCGAGCTCAGCCGCCGCCGGTGTCACCCGAGCAGGTGATGAACAGCATCGCGCCGGGCTGCGCCTCGCCGGCGCCGACGAAGCGGATGATGCGCCGCTCGTTCGCCGGGCAGTCCTTCACGATCTCGGCGTTGCCCGTCGGGGGCTCGGTCGTCCCGTCGACGTAGCACCAGCCGTTGACGGGCTGGCCGCCGAGCTGCGGCTGCTCGGACGCGTCGTCCTGGCACGCCGTGCGCGCGTCGCCCGTCGCCTGCGTGATCTCGCAGAAGCAGTCGAGGCCCGCCTTCTTCGCCGCCGGGTCCTCCTTCGCGAGGTCGACGGCCGTCTTCTTCGGGCCCTCGTTCGGGATGTCGGCGCGGCCCGTGTTCGGGTCGCACTGGCAGGCGCCGCCTTGCGTGTTGCGCCCCTCGAGGACGAGGCACGGCACGTTGCCCGTGGCCGGATCGGGCGTGAGCGTACGCGGCAGGCACTGGCCCTTGAGGGCGCTCTTCAGCCGATCGATGATCGAGCCGATGGCCGGGCGATAACCGAAGTCGGGCTTGTCGATGTCGACCTGCTCGATCTTCGCCGGGCACACGGAGGCGACGATGCCCTGCTCGCCGAGGTCACGCATGACCTGCAGCGGACGGACGCCGGGGTACGCCTTCGCGCGGACCTGGTAGGTCGGCGCGTTGTTGTTCGCCGGGTCGGGCTGGCAGAGCGGGTTGTCGTTCGACTGCGTGCAGTCGCAGGCCGTGAGGTTCGTGTCCGTGCAGTCGCGCTGATCCGCGGCGGGCAGCGGGAAGATGCACGCGTACTGGAGATCGTCGTCCGGGATCGTCCACTCGTGGCCGTTGATCGGGTTGCCGTTCGGCGTGGAGGCGTCGACGAGCGGATCCCCCGTGATCGGGTTCGTGCCCGTGCGCTTCGCGATCGACTCGATCATGAGCGGATCGAGCGGCTGGCCGTTCGTCTTCTCGCTGCCGAGGATGACGTCCCAGGTCGAGTAGCCGCTGCCGTCGGGCAGCGGAGCTTGCAGCTCGTTCGCGTTCTTGAAGCCCTTCGTCAGGTCGGTCTTGTCGCGCGCGATGTCCTGCCAGGGCACGCCGACGATGCCGGCGAAGAACACGAGCCCCGGGTCGCGGATGTTCGTGATGTTGTCCTGCGGGTTCAGGTCCGAGAAGATCGGGTTCGGGACCATGGTGCCCGAGCGATCCGGGATCTCCGCGGAGGAGAACGCCTGGACGTAGCGCGACGTCGGGTAGAGGAAGTCGATACCGAAGCGGCGCTTCTGATCCCAGCAGCGCAGGTTGATGTCGTCCTCCTCGGGCGAGAGCAGCGCCGGGCCGCCCTGCGGGTTCGTGCAGGTCGGATCGGCGGGGCACTCGCCCGGATCCTGGCCGCACGACTTGCAGCACGGGTCGTTCGGATCGACGGCGCACTCCTGACGCGCGCGCGGCATGCGGACGTTCGTCGCGCCGATGCGGAGCTGGCCGACGTAGTAGAACTGGCCGTACTCCTTGATGGAGCAGTCGTTCTCGTCGGTGAGCATGACGATCGCGAGCAGCGAGTCGGGCCGCATGAACTCGGCGCGCTGCTGCAGGAGGATCGTGTCCGTGCCCTCGGGCGTCGCGCGGTTGTTGACGACGGAGATCGACTCGTACGGATCGGGGTCCGCGAGGAAGCGGTAGATGCTCTCGAGCTGGGACTCGTAACCGCAGCCGATCTGGCCCGTGCCGACGACCATGTCGCGCAGGTCCGCCTGCAGGCTCGGGATGTCGGCCTCGCCGGGCGGCGAGAGCTTCGGCGGCTGTGAGGGATCCCAGGCGAGGAAGCCCTTGTCGGCGCTGCCCGAGCCGTACGGGTAGGTGTCGACCGAGGCGCCGCCGCACTGACCGATACGCGAGAGCAGGTGGCCCTTGTCGTTGTTCGTCGTGTTGGGCTGCGGCGAGCACTCCTTGCTGTTCGCGTCGGAGTTCGGGCAGGAGTCTGCGCCGTGGCCGCCGATCGAGGAGCTGATGACGCCGATGTGGATGTCGAGCACCGGCTGGAACTCGCGCTTCGTGCCCGCCGGACAGTCGTCGGTCGGGTAGCCGGGCTGCATGGCCGCGGGCACGCCGTTCTCGTCGATGCAGCGCGGGTTCACGAGGCCCGCCACGAGGTCGGGCACCGCGAGCGAGAGGATGTTCTGCTTGTCGGCCATCGAGCGGGAGTTGTCGATGGCGAGCAGGATGTCGATCTTGTCGACCGAGCTCTGGGTGAGCCGCTCGACGATCGTCGCCGTGATACGGGGCTCGACGCGCTCGAGGGGCCGATCGAGGCAGCCTGCGGCGCCAGCCGCCGTCGTGGCTACGACCATCGAGAGGGCCGCTCGGGCCGCGCGCTTCCCCAGGAAGCTTTTCTGACGCTGTAAGCCTTTCATGCTGAGCTCCTTAGCCGACCTTACGCTGGGCTCGTCCCAGAAACGGAGTTGCCGCGACGAACGGGACCCACACTGCCGGGCCCGCCCGTGATCGATGGCCTCGATGCTAGGGACCTCCCGGGAAGGCTGTCAATTCGAGATCCGGCCTGGGAACAGCCCATTTGCAGGAAAGCCCGCGATCAAAGGAGGGGACAAAGCAAAAGTCGTGCCGACTGCAAACGTGGACCTTCGTGGAGTTTCATGAAGGCATGGTGCCAACTCGGTTGGCACCATGGACAACAAGCGGGCCGATCCGGCGGAGGGCCCCTGGGCGGGGACGCGGCGGCGGCCGGGGGAGCTCGGGGTGCCCCCGCGATCCTGCTTGCGGGCGCGCGGCTCCTCTGGCTGATTGGCGCGCGATGATGCGAGTCGCCGTCGCGATGCTGCCCGAGGTGCGAGAGCTCCTCGCCGAAGATCCCGCGCAGATCGGCGCCTTGCTCGAGGAGATCCACGACGAGGACCTCGCCGACCTCATCGGCATGCTCGAGGAGCACGAGGCGGCCCTCATCCTGAAGACGCTCAAGCCCGAGGAGGCCGCGCCGATCTTCGAGCGTCTCGACGAGGATCGGCAGGAGGCGCTCGTCGAAGAGCTCGGCGTCGAGGACGCCGCGCCGATCGTCTCCGAGATGTCCGCCGACGAGCGGACCGACCTCATCGAGAACCTGCCCGAGGAGGTCGGCGACAAGCTGCTCGAGAGGGTCGAGAAGTTCGACCCCGAGGCCGCCGCCGAGGTCGAGGAGCTCGCGAAATGGCCCGAGGACAGCGCCGGCGGCCTGATGACCACCGACTACGTCTCGGTGCCGCCCTCGATCACGGTCGCCGAGGCGATCGAGCGCATCCGCGAGGCCTCCGGCGACGCGGAGACGATCTATTACGTCTACGTCCTCTCGGACGACGAGCGCCTGCTCGGCATCGTGTCCTTGCGTGATCTCCTGCTCGCCACGTCGACGGATCGGATCACCGACGTGATGACGGAGAACATCTTCGCGCTGAGCCCCGAGACCGATCAGGAGGAGGTCGCGCGGAAGATGGCGAAGTACGACTTCGCCGCGATGCCCGTGGTCGGCCCGGATCGAAAGCTGCTCGGCGTGATCACGGTCGACGACGTGATGGACGTGCTCACCGAGGAGCAGACCGAGGACATGCAGCGCCTCGCGGCCGTCGAGCCGATCGAGGAGGGCTACTTCCAGACGAGCTTCTGGACCTTCATCCAGAAGCGCGCGCCCTGGCTCGCCGCGCTGCTCGTGAGCGAGTTCATCACGGGCACCGTCATGCGCCACTACGACGCCATCATCGAGGCGGTCTCGAAGCTCGCCTACTACGTGCCGATGCTGATCTCGACGGGCGGCAACACGGGCTCGCAGTCGTCGTCGCTCATCATCCGCGGCCTCGCCGTGGGCGACGTCAAGCCGATGGACTGGAAGCGCGTCTTCGTGCGCGAGGCGGGCCAGGGGCTCGTGCTCGGCCTGATGCTCGCGATCATCGGCATGACGCGTATCTACCTGTGGGGCGACGGTCTGCCGCTGATGTTCACCGTCGGCTTCACCTTGCTCTTCATCGTGATCATGGGCTGCACGGTGGGATCGATGCTGCCGCTGCTCTTGCGCAAGCTCGGCCTCGACCCGGCGACGAGCTCGACGCCCTTCATCGCGACCCTGATCGACGTGCTCGGGATCTTGATTTACCTGAATGTCGCGAAGCTCCTGCTCGCCGAGGTGATCGCGAAAGCCGCGACAGGCTCGCACTAGGGCAGGCGGACGAGCGCGACGAAAAACCCTCGCCCTTGACGCGTCGCCGCGAACAGGGGACATGCAGACGACAGGAAGGACAAGTCGATGGCGGAAGGCTTCAATCGCGTCATGTTGCTCGGAAATCTGGGCGCGGATCCCGAGCTCCGGTTCACCCAGGGTGGCCAGGCCGTGCTCAACCTCCGCCTCGCCACGACCGAGAGTTACCTCGACAAGGACAAGGTCCGCCGCGAGCGCACCGACTGGCACAACGTCGTCGTGTGGGGCAAGCGCGGCGAGGCGCTCGCGAAGATCCTCGGCAAAGGCTCGTCCTTGTTCGTCGAGGGCTCGCTCCGCACGTCGAGCTACGACGATCGCGACGGCAACAAGCGCTACAAGACCGAGGTCATCGCGAACAACGTGATCCTCGCCGGCCGCGGTCGCGGCGCGCCCGCAGGCGACGACACGGGCCCGCCCGCCGACTTCGGCGGCCCGCCCGCGCGCGGCGGCGGCGGCGATTACGGCGACTTCGGCGGCGGCGGCGGCGCTCCACGTGGCGGCGGCGGCGGTGGCGGCTACGGCGGCGGCGCCCCGCGCGGCGGCGGCGGTGGTGGCGGCGGCGCTCCACGTGGCGGCGGTGGTGGTGGCGGCGGTGGCCGGCCTGCGCCGGATCCCGGACCTCCGCCGGACGACTTCGGCTACGACGGCGGCGACGACATCCCGTTCTGAGCTCAGGGCGAAGGTCGCGGCCTTCGCGCGAGCAGCACCACGACGAAGAGCACCCCGATCCCCGCGCCGAGCAAGGCCGCGTCACGCGGCCGCTCGGCAGCCATCAAGATCGAACGCACGAGCAAGCTCGGCGGCGGAGGCGGCACGAGCGAGCCGAGCTCCGCCTTCGCCACGAGCTCGCCGCAACGCTCGCCCGTTCGTGGCTCCTCGCAGACGAACGTACACAAGACCGCCTCGCGCGCCGCGCCCTCGAAGCCGAGCACGTGCCGGCCTCGAAACGTGACGGGAGCGTCGCCACGCGCGCCTCGGCCCGTGAGCGCTTGCTCGAAGCGACCGTCGTGCCGCGTGATGCCCTCGGCGTCCCAGCGCTCGAGCGCCACGCCCTCCGAGGCCGCGCCGCGCGCGAGGTGCGTCGCCATGCCGAACACGACCTCCTCGAGGCCCGGCGCGAACCGATCCGACGGCGCCTCCACGCACGCCACGCGAAGCCGCAGGCCCACCTCGTCCACGAAGCCACGCCGCAGGCTCACGCGCGCGCCTTTCAGGCTCGACACCTCGATCCGCGGCAGCGCCTCGGCTCGCTCCTCCGCCGCGCCCGCGGGCACGTCGAAGCGCACGACGGCCCCGCCGGAGAGCGCCTCCTCGCGCCGCTCGGTCATCACGCTCCGCGCTAGCTCTTCTTCGCCGCGGCCTTGGGCTCGTCGAGCTCACGCATCATCGCGACGAGCTCGCTTCGGATGTCGAGCAGCGCCTCGCGCATCCTGCGCGCCTGCTCCACGCTCGGATCGTCCTCGCCGGGCGGCTCGATGCCGCCCTCGCGCAGCTTGCGGCGCGCGCCCGCGATCGTGAAGCGGTGCGCGTAGAGCAGGTCCTTCACCTTGAGCAACGTCTCCACGTCGCGACGCGAGTAGACGCGTTGCCCTTTGGCGGACTTCTGCGGCCGGATGGAGCGGAACTCGCTCTCCCAGTAACGGAGCACGTGCGTCTCGACGCCGACGATCCCGGCGACCTCTCCGATGCGGTAGTAGAGCTTCGCGGGAAGCTCTCGACGCCCGGACAAGCCGCTCACTCCTCCGCGACGGCGGACGCCGCGGCGCCGTTGCTCCCGGAGGCGCGCTGGTTGAGCGCGTGCTTCAGGATCTGGCTCGCCTTGAAGGAGAGGACGCGGCGCTCGGTGATCACGATCGGATCGCCCGTCTGCGGATTCCGGCCCTGACGCTGACGTTTGTCGCGCAGGACGAAATTGCCGAAGCCCGAGATCTTGATCTTCTCGCCGCGGCCGAGGGTCTCCTTCATCGTCTCGAAGACGAGATCGACGAGGTCCGCAGACTCCTTCTTCGAGAACCCCCCGAGCCGGCCATAGACGGCTTGTACGATTTCGGCCTTGGTCATAGACGAAGTCCCGCCTGTACGACGCCGAGGATAAGAGCCCGGGCCGGGAATATCCAGGGGGGAGTTGATCGAGATCGTGGGGTGACGGGGCGTCAGGGCGACGCGGGAGGCGGGAGGATCAGGCGGCGAGCTTGCCGACGGGCTGCTCGGCGGCGGCCGTGGGCTCGCTGGGGCGCTCGCTCGACGCGGCGAGGAGCGAGGGCGCGGCCTCACGGCGGCGCGTCGCCTGCTCGTGCGCCACGAGCATGGCCACGTAGCCGTAGCCGATCGTGAAGAGCGCCGCGAAGGGCGTGGCGAAGTAGTGGCCCGTCTGGATCGAGGCGACCGTCGCGCCGAAGGAGAGCAGGCAGAGGCCCGTCTCGAGCAGCGGCAGGTCGGCGCGGGCGCGGTAACGGCCCTTGTTGACGCCCTGCTTGGGCGTCCGGACGAACTCACCGGCCATGTGGCGCAGGCCCTCGAAGACCGCCTTCGAAAGGTGCGGCGCGAGGCCCGTGCCGAGGGCGATGAGCATCGGCAGGCGCGTGAGCGCGTTGAGGCGGCTCCGGCCCTGGGCCGCCTCGGCGAGCATGTAGAAGGCCGCGAGCGAGCCCGTCGTGGCCACGCAGAGCGGCAGGTCGACGATGAGCATCGTGAGCGTGTCCGTGGCCGGCATGAGCACGAGCGCGGGCAGGAGCAGGACGCTCAGGGTCACGAGCAGCGGATACGCGAAGTGCGGCGTGAGGTGGAAAAACGCCTCGAGGCGCTGCGAGAAGCTGATGTCCGACGAGAGCACGCGCTTGAGGAGCTTGCGGGCCGTCTGCACCGTGCCCTTGGCCCAGCGGTACTGCTGCGCGCGGAGCGCCGAGACGTCCTCGGGCAGCTCCGACGGCGAGACCACGTCCTCGCGGTAGACGAACTTCCAGCCCGCGAGCTGCGCGCGGTACGAGAGGTCGAGGTCCTCGGTGAGCGTGTCGTGCTGCCAGCCGCCGGCCTCGTGGATCGCGTTCTTGCGCCACATGCCGCCGGTGCCGGAGAAGTTGAAGAGCAGGTCGGCGCCGTACCGCGCGCGGTTCTCGACGAGGTGGTGGCCGTCGAGCATGAGCGCCTGCACCTTCGTGAGCACCGAGTGGTCGCGGTTCAGGTGGCCCCAGCGGGTCTGCACCATGCCGATCTTCGGGTCCTGGAAGTGACCCACGATGCTGCGGACGAACGAGGGCTGCGGGATGAAGTCCGCGTCGAAGATGGCGATGAGGTCACCCTTGGCGACCTTGAGGCCCTCGTCGAGCGCGCCCGCCTTGTAGCCGACGCGGTTCGTCCGGTGCAGGTACACGGCGTCGACGCCGCGCTCGCGCAGGCGGTCGACGTGCGCGCGGACGAGCGCCTGCGTCTCGTCGGTCGAGTCGTCGAGCACCTGGATCTCCAGCTTGTCCGCCGGGTAATCCATACGCGCGGTCGAGTCGAGCAGGCGCGCGGCCACGGTGGACTCGTTGAAGAGCGGGAGCTGGATCGTCACGCGCGGCAGGTCTTCTTCGGCCACCTCGGGCATCTGCTTCGCGCGCTCGATCTCGCGGCGATGCCGCAAGCACAGGAACACGAGGTGCAGCCGGTGCAGGCCGTAGGAGCTGAGAGCGAGGAGGACGGCGAAGTACAGGACGACGAGCATCGTGTGGAGCATCGTGCGCGCCTCCCTCGGGCGCAAAAAAACAGCAGAACGACGAGGGAGTACCAGAGCCCGGCCGTCATAGTTGTCATGGACTTGTAAAACGTTGTCTCCGTTTGTCTCCGTTCGTCACGGCGCGCCGCGAGGGCCCGGCCGGCCGTGACAAGTCCTGACGAACCTCGACACCCGGGTTACGCTCGAAAGGTGAACGAACGATCCGTGCAGACGACCCGCGCCGCGCTCGAAGACCTCAAGACGCGGCACATCGCCTTCCTGCGAGCGCGGCTCTCCTCGCCCGCGGCGCGCGCCGAGTGGCAGAAGACCGTGGCCGACGTGCTCGACGAGCTCCGGTTCGCGCCGCTCGGTCGCGTCGTCGAGCCGAGCTCGCTCGTCTCCGCCCTCGACGCGGCGATCACCAAGCAGACGGTCGACACCAAGCTGCGCCCCGCGATCGAGCGGCTCGCGCGCGAGGTGCACGCGGTCCTGGTGAAGGAGGACGCGACGATCGGCTCGTTCGTACCGGAGCACGCGAGGCGCGAGCTCGCCGCGCTCTTCGCGCGCCCCGACGTCCTGCCGCCGAAGCTCGTGCGCGAGATCGCCGAGAGCGAGGCGGCGCGCGAGGTCATGCGCGAGGTGATGGCCGACGCGCTGAAGCAGTTCTCCGAGCGCGTGAACCCGTTCGTCGCCGAGTGGGGGCTGCCCTCGCTGATGAAGAAGCTCGGGCCGTTCGGGCTCGGCGGCGTGGGCAAGGCGATCGACGGGCTGCGCGTAGATTTCGAGAAGCGGCTCGATCCGGAAATCCGGAAGTTTCTGCTGGGCTTCTCGGGCAAGGCCGTGAAGAACGCCGCGGAGTCGATCCTCGCGCGCGGCAGCGAGCCGCCCTTCGTCGCGCTGCGGCAGAGGCTGGCCGAGTTCCTCCTCGAGCAACGCTTCGCCGAGGTGATGCTCGACGTCGACGCGACGACGCAAGGCGCACGGATCGGCGTCGACGTGGCGGCGCACCTCGCGGCCCACGCGACGCTCGCGGCGCGGCGGCGGGCGTTCGTGCTCGCGTGGGTGAAGGAAAACGAAGAGAAGCCGGTCTCCGAGGTGCTCGCGTCGCTCGGGCTCCCGGACAAACCCCCGCGCGAGCTCGTCGAGAAGCTCGCGGACGCGACGTTCCCCGCGCTCCTCTCGACGCTGGGGACGCCGGCGGCGCAGGCGTGGCTCGCGTCGATCGTGGCCGAGTTTTACGATGGGCTCGTCGCTGCGGACGAGGGGACGGGCTGAGAGCCCCTCGCCCCCGGCCCCTCTCCCGCACGCGGGAGAGGGGTGAGGGAGGGCAGGTTCAGGCCGCGCGGCGGCGGCGCGTCGCGAGCAGGAGGCCCGCGACGAGGGTGAGCGTGATGGGCAACGCGCCGCCCTGCGAAGGCGCGGTGCGGCAACCACAACCTTCGGCGCTGCCCGGCGTGCCCGGCACCTCGTCGACGGGCGGCTTCGGCTCGCACTGGCCGGCCGCGTTCGTCGTCGAGTTGCACACCTGACCCTCGGGGCAGGTGTTGCCCTCGACGCCGCGGCAGCCGGCGACGCAGCTCCCGTCCTCGCAGATCATGCCGCTCGACGTGTTGCCGCAGTCCGCGTCCCGCCCGCAGCCGGGCGACGTCCCGAGGTCGTCGCCGGCGAAGAGCGGGTTCGTCTCGTCCGCGTCGACGACGCCGTTGCGGTTCTTGTCCTCGTCGCCGTCGTTCTTCGAGCCGCCGTCCGTGTCCGCGACGAGCACGAGCGTCTTCGTCACGCCGCTGTCCATGTCGGCGATGCACTTGTCCGCCGAGAGTTCCGTCCCCTCGCCGTCACACGCGCGGCCCGCCTCCGTGCCGTCGAACAGGCCGTCGTTGTCGGCGTCGAAGTCCTTCAGGTTGATGCCGCCATCGCCGTCGTTGTCGTCGCTCGGGTTCGGCTCGTCGCCGTCGGCGAGGCCGTCGTCGTCCGAGTCCGCGTCGTTCACGCCCGTCTTGAGCGCGCCCTCGAGCGCGTCGCTCAGGCCGTCGCCGTCGCTGTCCACGACGTTTTGATCGTCGTCGCCGCTCCGCGGGTCGAGCTCGCCCGCGTTGACCACGCCGTTCAGGTTCGCGTCCTCGGAGCCGTCGATCACGCCGCCCTTGTCGGTGTCGCGCGAGACCACGGACGTCTTCGTGCCGCCGAGATCGCCGTCGGCGCGGCAGTGGCCGGCCATCTTGTCCGTCGAGGGGTGCTGGCAACCCTTGCCCGCCTCGGTGCCGTCGAAGAGCGCGTCGTTGTCGCTGTCGACGTCGAGCACGTTGATGAGCCCGTCGCCGTCGGTGTCGTCGCTCGGGTTCCGCTCGTCGCCGTCGAGCAGTCCGTCGTCATCGCTGTCGGCGTCCTTCTCGTTCGTGCCGAGCGTCTTCTCCAGCGCGTCGCCGAGGCCGTCGTCGTCGAAGTCCTTCGTCTTGCTCGCGTCGCCGGGGTTCTGCGGGTCGCCCTCGTCGAGGTCGATGACGCCGTTCAGGTTCGGGTCCTCCGAGCCGTCGCTCTTGTCGTCGCCGTCGGTGTCGGCGTTCAGCGGATCGGTCACCGTCTGGCCGCTGTCGCCGTCGGGCTTGCAGTGGCCGAGCTCTGCCTCGGTGGCCGGGTCGTCGCAGTTCTTGCCGAGCTCGGTGCCGTCGAAGACGCCGTCGTCGTCGCTGTCGGGGTCGAGCGCGTTGATGAGCCCGTCGCCGTCCGAGTCCTCGTCCCAGAGCGGCTCGTCGTTGTCGAGCACGCCGTCGTCGTCGCTGTCGGCGTCGTTCGGGTCCGTGCCTTCGCGCTCCTCGACCCCGTCGAAGATGCCGTCGCCGTCCGCGTCGCCGCAGCCGTTGTCGACCGTGCCTTCGCAGTCGTTGTCCAGGCCGTCGAAGCAGACCTCGAAGACCGGCGTGCCCGCCGTGCCGCTGCAGACCACGGCGCCCTGGGCGCCGCAGACGTTCACGCCGCTCGCCTGGCACTCGCCGAGGCCCGACGTGCAAGCGTCCCCGAGCCCGAGGTCCTCGTCGACCTCGCCGTCGCAGTCGTTGTCCATGCCGTCGCAGAGCTCGGAGCCGGGGCCGTTGGCCATGGCGCTGCACTTCGTGCTCTCCGGCCCGTCGCAGACGATCTTGCCGTAGACCTGGCACACGCCGATGCCGTCGGAGCAGTCGACGCCGGTGCCGTAGCCCTCGTCGGCCTGACCGTCGCAATCGTCATCGATCGTGTTGCAGGTCTCGGGCACGCTGCCGGGCGCGACGTCGCCCACGCACTCGAGCACGCCTGCGTTGCAGTTCGTCACGCCCGGCTTGCAGATCGAGGGGAACGGCGTGTTGCAGGGCAGGTTCGACTCGGGGTTGTTGTCGTCGACCGTGCCGTTGCAGTCGTCGTCGATGTTGTTGCAGATCTCGGGCGACGGGTTCTTGGGCACGGCCGTGCACACGACGTTCGGCCCGGAGCACTTCAGGATCCCCGGCGTGTAACAAGCGCCGACACCCCCGCTGCAGGGCGTGCCGTACTGGGGGCACTGGGGCACGGTGATCGTGGCCGTGCAGTAGCCGCTGATGTTCTGCGGGGTCGTGAAGATGACCGCGAGCACGTGTGTGCCCGCGTCGAACTTGCTCGGCGTCCAGGTGAGCGTCGTCCCGAACGGGCTCGGGTTCGTGGTGTTGATGCCCGGGTTCAGGACGCCGATCGAGCCGATCGACGTCAACAGGAGCGTCGAGTTCGGCAGCGTGCCGGTGAAGGTCTTCGTCAGCGTATCGCCGACCTCGGCGACCCAGCTCCCGCTGCCCGTGCACGTGGGGACGGGCGACTGCACGAGCTCGAGGATGAAGTCGAGCGCGGCGCTGCTCACGTTGTTGTTCTGCGGGTTCGTCGACTCGAGGACGACCTGGACCGCATAACGCGAGCCGCCCACCCCGGCGGTCGTGTCCCAGGTGAGCGTGCAGCCGGGAGGGTTGCTGCTCTGCGTGAGGGTCGGCGCCGTGCCGCCGATCACGGGGGGCATGATCGTGGTCGTGTCGCCGATCTCGTTGTTCTTGGCGAAGCGGCAGCTCACCGGCGCGCCGTCGGGATCGATGGCCGGGATCTGGATCGTGCGGATCCCGCCCACCTGCATCTGGACGATCGCGGGGAGCACGGAGATCGCGTTGCCTCTGTTGCCCGGCGTGAGGTCGACCTTGGCCTCGACGCGGAAGGTATCGTCGCCGGCGTTGATGAGCTCCGAGATGCGGCAGCAGCTCGTGAAGAACGCCGTGTATTGCCCGGCCGTCGCGTAGGTGTGCAGGACGCGGTACCGGTAGAACGAGTATTCATTGCCCCCGGTGTCGAACCCCGTGCCGAGGAAGGTGCCCTGCGTGGAGGGGTTCGTGGAGCCGTCGCCGAAGTTGAGGATGGTCGAGTCGATGTAATCCGAGCGCCACGCGACCGTGACCTCGAACGCGACCGTGCGCGGCTCCTCGTTCGGATTGGGGACAGTCCAGGTGATGTTGCCGTAACGGAAGTGCGTCGCCTCTGCGCGCTGCGCGAACACGAAGACGCACAGCGCCGCAAGGACGGCGAGGAAGCCCTTGAATTTCGACATCGGTCCTCCGGAGGGCGCGAGCGAGGCGGGAGCCTCGGCGAAGGCGCTGCAAGTAAATGTGAGCGCGCCCAAGCTGGGTCGTACTCTGACCAGGGGGCCGGATGGTCGCCTTTCCCGCCGCGCTCCGCAAGCGCGGCGCTCAGACACGCACGTGTGTCCGCCGAGCCACGACGAACCCGTGGGCCCTCGCGAGAGGATCGATGTGCAGGGGGGTCAGGAAAAGTGCGCCAGCGCTTCGACGGCCGACTCGACGTCGCCGAAGCCACGCGAGGGGCAGGCGGGGACCGCGGGGGCGAAGGCCTCGACGTCGAGCAGGAGCTCCTGCCCCGCCTCGGCCGTCCAGAGCACGAGCGGGAGCCTCGGATACACCTTCCGCACCTCCTCGACCTCGGCGTGCGGGTGATCCTTGGTCGCGAGCACGAGCACGTGCGGCCTGCGCGACGAGACCGCGCTCCGGGCCCCGTCCAGGGCGGAGCAGGTCGCCACGTCGTAATGATGGGCCGTGAGAAACGACGCGAGATCACCTGCGCTCGTGGGGTCGGCGTCGATGACCAGGACGCGTATCGCGGAATCGTTCACCATGATGGTTCGCCCCTAGCAAAAGACACGCCGAAGGCCCAGCAGCCGGCAAAACCCACGAAGCGAGGTTCGGCGCGGCGCGAGGGGCGGCGTGGTGCGATCGGGGTTGCACATCACGTGCCGCGTCAATTCGCGGCAGGCGAGGCCAGGCGCGTAGCCCTAGCCGCCGAGATAGGCCGCGCGGACCTCTTCGTTCGCCGCGAGCGCTTTCGAATCGCCGCTCATCGCGATCTCGCCGGTACGGAGCACGTACGCCCGCATGCTGTATTTCAGCGCCAGGCGCGTGTTCTGCTCGACGAGCAGGATGGTCGTGCCGGCCTGCGCGACACGCGCGATCGCCTCGAAGATGTCCGCGACGAGCCGGGGCGCGATGCCGAGCGAAGGCTCGTCGAGCAGGAGCATGGAAGGCCGCGCCATCAGCGCGCGGCCAATCGCGAGCATCTGCTGCTCACCACCCGAGAGCGTGCCGCCCTCCTGCTTCATGCGCTCGCCGAGGCGCGGGAAGAGGCGCACCACGTCCTCGAGCGTCTCGTCCATCGTCACGCGGTCCTTGTGGTTCCACGCGCCGATCTCCAGGTTCTCGCGCACCGTGAGGTTCGGGAAGATCGCGCGGCCCTCGGGGACGAGCGAGATGCCGAGGCCAACGATCTGCTCGGCGGGCACGCCCGCGAGGTCCTTGCCGTCGTAGACGACCTTGCCCGAGGCGATCGGCAAGAGCCGCACGATCGTCTTCAGCGTCGTGGTCTTGCCCGCGCCGTTCGCGCCGATCATCGCGACGATCTCGCCGCGCCGCACCTCGAGGCTCACGCCCTTCAGCGCCTTGATCCCACCGTACGAGACCGCGAGGTCTTCGACGACGAGCAGCGGTGTGCCCGTCTCGGCCGCGGGCGCTTTGCGCGTGGGGTGCGCGGTCTTCACGTCGCGGCCTCCTCCTCTTGCGCGGCGGGTCGCGCGGCAGGCGCGCCCTCGTCCGGGGCCTCCTCGCCGAGGTACGCGGCGAGGACCTTGGGGTTCTTGCGGATCTCCTCGGGCTTGCCGTGGGCGATGGTCTCGCCGTGGTCGAGCACGTGGATCTCCTCGCACACGCCCATGACCACCTGCATGTTGTGCTCGACGAGGATCACCGTCAGGTCGAAGCGATCCCGAAGCCACTGGATCTGCTTCTTCAGGCCCTCGGCCTCGCCGTAGTTCATGCCCGCGGCCGGCTCGTCGAGCAGGAGGATCTTCGGCTCGAGCATCATCGCGCGGGCGATCTCCAGGCGGCGCTGGTTGCCGTACGAGAGCGAGGTCGAGGTCTCGTCGGCGAGTTTGTCGAGGTCGAAGATCGCGAGCAACTCGAGGGCGCGCTTCTGCATCTCGGCCTCGTCCCGGTAGAACGAGCCCGAGCGCAGGAGCGCCGAGAAGAGGCCCGAGCGCCTGCGGTTCTCGCACGCCACGAGCACGTTCTCGAGCACCGTGAGCTGGCCGAAGAGGCGGATGTTCTGGAAGGTGCGCGCGACGCCGCGGCGCGCGATCTGCGCGGGCTTCAGGAGCGAGAGCTCGTCACCGGCGAAGCGGATCGTGCCCGCGTCGGGCTTGTAGACGCCGGTCACGAGGTTGAAGACCGTCGTCTTGCCAGCGCCGTTCGGCCCGATGAGGCCGAAGATCGAGCGCTCGGGCACGCTGAAGGTCACGCCCCCGACGGCGCGCAGGCCGCCGAAGGTCTTGGTCACGCCCTGGAGCTCGAGCGCGCTCACTTCTCCGCCTTTCCCGTGAGCGGACCCGTGCCCTCCTCCGGGTGGGCCTCGGCCTCGGTGCGCGCCGGCAGAGGCTCGGGAGGAGCCTGGTTCAGGCGATGCCGCGGCTTGCGCCGCACGAGCTCACGCTCGCCGAAGATGCCCTCGGGGCGCAGGATCATGAGGCCGATCAAGACGGAGGCGTAGACGACCATGCGCAGCGCGTTGAGGTCGAGCGCAGGGTAAGCCGCTTGGAGCGCCTGCACCGACTCGAAGCGCTGGAGCTGCTCGATCATCTTCACCGTGAAGGTGACGAACACGCCGCCCACGATCGCGCCCGACACGCTGCCCGAGCCGCCGAGGATCACCATGGTGATCGCGTCGAACGAGTAGGCGAACGTGAACTGATCGGGCTGCACGGTGGGGTTGCCGTTGCGCATCGACGCGAGCATCGCGCCCGCGATGCCGGCCCCCGTCGCCGCGAGGACGAACGAGGTCACCTTGTACCGCGTCGGATCGACGCCCACGCTCGCCGTGGCGATCTCGTCCTCGCGCAGCGCCCGGAGCGCGCGCCCCCAGCCCGAGAACTTGAGCCGCCACGCGATGATCACGCAGACCACGACCGCGCCGAAGATCCAGAACGGGCCGGCGTACTGCGGCACGCCGTTGCGATCGGGACCGGCGTAGCCGTTCTGCCCGCCGAGGTAGGCGAGGAACTCGGCCACCGGCCCCTCGACGTCGCCGCCCGTCTGCGCCGTGGCGATCACGAGCCGGAAGATCTCCGCGAAGCCGAGCGTGACGATCGCCAGGTAGTCGCCCCGGAGCCGGAGGCTCGGCAAGCCCACGACGAACCCGAAGATCGCGGCCACGACGCCCGCCGCGAGGATCGCCGCGGGCATGACGATGAACGAGTTCGAGAAGAACACGTCCTCGGCGCCGAGCGCCTTGTGGATGTGGCCGGCGACGATGGCCGCGGTGTACGCGCCGATCCCCACGAAGCCCGCGTGGCCGATGGAGAACTGCCCCGCCATGCCGTTGATGACGTTCAGCGACAGGGCCACGATGACGTTGACCATGGCGAACAGCGCGAGCTGTTGCAGGGCCACGTCGGGGATCAAGAGGTCGAACGAGAACTCGAGCCCCACGACCGCGCCGATGAGGGCCAGCGTGACCAGGATGCGGCGCAGGAGGGAATCGGGCGACACGGCTCGGCTCGTCCGAGCAGCGTCCCCCACGGTCGAGGGGGGCATGGGCGGTGGAAAACTCGCGCGGTCGGCTCCCACGGTCAAGCAGGAGTGACGCGCGTTGCTACTTGACCACCCGCAGGTAGGGCGGCAACTCGCGGCGCGGCTTGCGGCCCGGCGCCGCGGGGGCAGGCGCGGGGCGCGCAGGCTCCGTGGCTTCCTCGATCTTCGGCTCTTCCGCGGCCTCGGCGGCCGCAGGTTCGACCGACGAACTCTCCTTCGCTGCCACCTCCGCCTCGCGCTCGGGCTCGGGCTCGGGCTCGGGCTCCGCGGGCACGACGCGCATGGGCGCCTCGGGCTGGGGCTTCTGCTCGGGCGGCGCGTCCGCGACCGCGGCGAGCTTGGCCCGCGGCTTCTTCTGCGCGGGCTTCTGCGCGTCCTTCGCCTGCTGCGGCGGGGCCTGCATCTGCGCCACCACCTCGGGCGGGATGTCGGTCGGCCACATCATGCCGCGGCCGTCCTCGCCGACGAGGGCGTAGATCGCGTTCCACGGCATGCGGCACCAGAAGGGGGCCCGATCGAACGAGAGCGTGCAGGTGATGCCCTCGTCGTCGACCTTGAGGTCGGTGATCGGGACGAACATGTTCATGCCGACCTGCAGGACGAGCTGCGGCTGGTCGAGGAAGCGCTTCGGCACCAGCACGCCCTGGCGTCGGGGGTCGAGGTGCACGAACATGCTGGGCCCCTCGAGCAGGGCGAGCGCGACCTCCTTCTTGGGCGGGAGCTTCTGGCGACCGTCGGACATCCTCTCTCCGATACCCTGTAAGCGCGCATCTCGCCAAGCCCGGAATGCGAGACCAGGCAGCCTCAGGCGAGGCGCAGGACCTCGGCGTACAGGGTCTCGTAGGCGGAGATCATCTGGCCGATGCCGTACCGCGCTTGCACGAGCGCGCGGCCGGCTCGGCCCATCTGCGCCCGATCGGGGCGCGTCCACACGCTCGAGATCGCGTCCGCGAGCGCGGCTGGCTCGCCCGCGGGGACGAGCAGGCCCGTCTCGCCGTGGGTCACGATCTCGGGATTTCCGCCGACGCGCGTGGCCACGATCGGCAGGCCCGCGGCGGCGGCTTCGAGGAGCGTGAGGCTCGTCCCCTCGGTGCGCGAGGCGAGCGTGAAGAGGTCGAAGCCGGGCAGGAGCACGGGCACGTCGTCGCGGTGCCCGAGGAAGTGCACCGCTCCTTGGAGCCCAAACTTCTTGACCAGCGCCTCGAGCGCCTCGCGCTCCGGCCCGTCGCCGACGAGCGTGAGCCGCGCGCCCGGGTGGCTCGTGCGCACGCGGGCGAAGGCCTGGATCAGCGTGGCGTGATCCTTCTCGGCCGAGAGGCGCGCCACGCAGCCCACGTGGAGCACGTCCGCGGGCACGTCGAGCGCCTGCCGGGCTCGCGCGGCGTCGCCGGGCTCGTAGACGCGCGTGTCCACGCCGTTGCGGATGGTCACGAGCCGCCGCGCGCTGCCGCGCTCGATCTCGAGGGCCACGCGCCGCGCGTCGTCGCTGACGGCCACGATACGATCCGAGAGGGCCGAGGCCATGCGGCTCGCGAGCACGCGCCCGGCGTCGTCCGGGTAGTTGCGCCCGTGCTTCGTGTGGACCACCCGCGGTCGCTTGCCGATCACGCGCCGCGCGGCGAGGGCCGCGAGCGCGCCGTGCACGTGCGGGCGCGGGTTGTGCGTGTGCACGAGGTCGATCCCTTCGCGGCCGAAGAGCTCCGCGAGATCACCGATCACCGCCGGATCGAGCCCCTGCCCGCGCCGGAGCAGGCGCAGCGGCACATCCATCGGCGCGAGGCGCGGCGCGAGCTCGCCCGGCTCGTCGAGCGCGATGATCATGGGATCGAAGCGCGCGCGGTCCATGCCCTGCACGAGGTCGAGCACCACGCGCTCGAGCCCGCCAGCCCGGAGCCCGAGCACCACGTGCGCGACCCGCGTGCGAAGCCGACGCGACCCGAGCCCGCCCCCGAGCGACGTCGGCTGGTCCCTCTCCCGGTTCGGCCGGGTGATCGTCACGCTGCCGAGATCCACGGGCACCTCCGAGACGGTAACGCGGTGTTTGCCCGCGGCGGTGAGCGGGATGTCGCGCACGAGCTGCACGTCGAGCGGCGCGTTCGGGCCGAGCACGAGCCGGAGGCGCTCGTCGACGAGCTTCGTCACCTCGGGCCCGTAGTCCGGGCCGGGCACGATCTTCAGCGTCACCGTGCGATCGGCGCGCTGGTGGACCTGGTAGCGCTCGACCGGCAGGTCCTTGAACAGGAAGGGGAACATCTCGCCGGCGACGATGCGGCTGTCCTCGCCGAGGATGAGGTCGAGCGTGCGCCCCTCGACCGAGGCGAGGCGCGGCAAACCACGGCCGCACGCGCAGGCCCCCGCCTTCGCGATCGCCACGTCCTCGTTGCGGTAGCGGATGAAGGGCATCGCGCGGTTGTAGAGGTCGGTGACGACCACCTCGCCGGGCGTGCCCACGGCGGCCGGGCGTCCTCCGGAGAGCAGCTCGACGAAGACCCCCTCGGCGTGCAGGTGCAGGCCCTCGTGACGCTCGCACTCGGCGCCGATGAGCATCACCTCGCGGCAGCCGTACCGATCGAAGACGGGCGCCCCGAACGCGCGCTCGATCACCTCGCGCTGATGATCGAAGACCTTCTCCGCGGCCGTGATGATGCCCCGCGGCGGCGGGATCTCGATGCCGTGCTCGAGCGCGGCGCGCGCGATCAAGAAGAGCGGCGTCGTGTACCCGACGACCACGCGCGGCGCATACGCGGCGATCTCGCGGACGGTCTCGCCGAGCCGATCGGCGCGCAGGTGGAAGGTCGAGATGTACTTGCGCCGCCACACGGCCTCGTGGATCGCGCGCTTCGTCGTGGCGAACCCCTTCTTCTCGCCCGGTGGCCTTCCCCAGACGTGCAGCTCCTTCTCGCCCATCTCCGCGCCCGCCCAGCCGTCGGCGCGCATCGCCGCCGCGACGCGCCGCTCGTAGGTCGCGTGGTCGAAGGCGAAGCGCATCGGGTCTCCGGTGGAGCCGCCCGTCGAGCTCGGATGCAGCTTGCCCTGGAACGTCTCGGCGACGAGCTCCTCGCCGTGCTTGCGCACGTCCTCCTTCGTCAGGATGGGGAAGGCGGCGAGGTCCTCGGGCGCCTTCACCTGGCTCGCGCGCACGCCGTACTCCGCGAAGCGCCTCCGGTAGAAGGGGATGTTCTGCTCGGCGTGGCGCAGCGCTTCGAGCAGCCGCCGGAACGCGTCCTCGGCGACCTCTTCGGGCCTGCGCCACTGCGACTGCTCGAGCTCGGAGAGCGCGCGGAGCGTGTCGCGCTTCCGGAGGTGGGTCTCGTACAGCGGGAAGAGCACGGACTGGAACAGGCTCGCGTACATCGCAGCGAGCGTCCTCCCGGACAGGCCCGTGTCAAGCGCGCGACTGTGCTGGATCCAGCAGCAAATCGGCCTCGATCACGTCCCGGTCGCCCTGCGTGCGTCCGGGTCTTCGGCGGCGCGCGGCGCGTCCGTCCGGCCCTCCGGTCCGAGGATCGCGACGAGCACACCGGCGAGGATGACGGCCCCGCCCACGAGCTCGAGGCCCGTCGGCAAGAGGCCGAGGAAGAGCGCGCCGATCACGATGCTGCCGAGCGTCTCGCCCGGCGACACGAGCGCCACGATCGCAGGCGGCAGCGTGCGCGCCGCGGCCTGCACCGAGGTGTGCCCGATGATCGTGGGGACGACAGCGATCACCACGAGCGCGACGAACGACCTCGCGGGCAACTGCGTCACGCCGTCGAGCGCGCCGAGCGGCGGGAGGACCACGAAGATCGTGATCGCGGCGACGCCGTAGATGAGCGAGCCCGCGTGCCGCGCCGGCAGCGCGTCCTTGATCGCGCGCGCGGCCGCCACGTAGAGCCCGTACAGCGAGACCGCGCCGAGCACGAAGAGGTCGCCGGAGAGCCTGTGATCCCCCGCGCCCGCGGCCTGCCCGATCACCACGGCGCCCGCGGTCGCGAGCAAGACGCCGATCTGCTCACGCCGCGTGGGGCGCACGCCGTGCACGAGGAACGCGCACACGACCACGCTGAGCGGCTCGAGCGAGACCAGCGAGACGGCGGCGGGCAACGAGGTCTGGAAGAGGCCGACCTGGAAGAGCGCGAAGTGCGCGCCGAGCAACACGCCACACGCGACGATGCGCAGCCGCACCGCGGGCGTCACGGCGCGCGCGTGCCGCACGACGCCCGCCGGATCGAAGGCGAAGAGCAGGATCGAGGCGAGCAGGACGCGCCCGAACGCGAGGAAGAGCGGGTGCGCGGGCCTGGCCACCATGGCCATCGGCGAGCTCACGGCGAAGGACAAACTTGCGAGCGCCACGATGAACGCGGCGCGCGCCCGCCCCGACGCGCCGCTCACAGGCTGATCTCGCCCGCCCACGAAGACGCGAACGCCACGCGCGCCGCCGCGACCCGCCCCTCGCCCTCCGCGCGGCCGAGCGTGATCATGAGCTTCGTCAGGGCCGCCTCGGTCGTCATGTCGCCCGCGCCGATCGCGCCTGCACGCGCGGCCGCGACGCCGCCCTGATACCGCGCGAGATCCACGGCGCCGCGCGTCGACTGGCTGACGATCACCACGGGCACGTCCGCCGCGCTCGCCGCCTCGATCACGGGCACGAGCGAGTTCGACAGGCGCGGCACGTTCCCCGCGCCGAAGCCCTCGATCACCACGCCGCGCACGCCCGCCGCGAGCGCGCCGGAGAGCAGCCGCGGATCGAGCCCCGGGAAGGCGCGCACCGCGAGCACGTGGGGCTCGAGCCTGCCGTCGAACGGCGCCCTCGGCCGCGGCGCGAGCACGTGCGGCGCGAGGTGCACGCCGAGGCCGAGCTCGGCGAGCGGCGGACACGCCGGTGATCCGAAGGCCTTCATCCCCCACGCGTCGAGCTTCGTCGCGCGGCAACCGCGGAGCAGCTCCGAGTGGAACGCGATGCCGACCTCGGGGATCCGCGTCGTGGCGAGGTGACACGCGTCGACGAGGTTCGTGCGCGCGTCGGTGCGCACGTCGATGAGCGGCTTCTGCGCGCCCGTCAGGATCACCGGCCGATCGAGCCCCGGCAGGAGGAACGCGAGCGCGCTGGCCGTGTAGGCCATCGTGTCGGTGCCGTGGACGATCACGAAGCCGTCGTACCGATCGAGCGAGCCGTGCACGCACGCGGCGAGCTCGACCCAGTGATGCGGCTGGAAGTCGGCCGAGTCGAGGTTGTAGAGGATCCTCGTCTCGATCTCGGCGAGCTTGCGCAGGACGGGCAGCTCCGCGACGAGGTCGCGCGTGTACACGTCGGGCTCGAGCGGCGTCGGATCGCCGCCGCGCATCATGAGCGTCCCGCCCGTGTGGATCAGCAAGAGCCGCACGGCCGCGAGACTAGCAAAGGTTTTACGTTCCGCTCATCCACCCGGCGAGAACATGATCGGGTAGACCACCGACACGATCCCGCCCTCGGGCTTCGGGAAGCTCAGGCCGTGAAAAGCGCGCACGATGCACGCGATGACGCCGCCGTCGGGCATGTCCGAGCCGCCGTTGCCGACGTTCGACACCGCGCCGTCGGCCCCGATCACGAACCGCACGGCGACGCGCCCCTGGAGGTTCGGGTTCAGCCGCAGGCCGTTCTCGTAACAGAGCCGGAAGCGCCCGAAGTTCTGCCGGATGATGCGACGGACCACCTCGGGCGGCAGACGACCGTTCAACGCCATCGCGCCCGGGCGCGTCTGCGTCGAGGCGCGCCCGGTGGGCGCGGGCTGCGGGGCCGGGGGCTTCGGCGGCTGCGGGGGCCGCTCGTAAAGCAGGCCGATCAGGCCGGTGTCGCGCGTGTCGCTCGGCTCCTCGGCGCGCGCGCGGGCGAACTCTTCCGCGGCCCAGCGCTCGCTCGCGGTCTGCAGGAACCGCATGTACGCGTCGTCTTGATCGGCCTCCGAACGAAGGCGACGCGCTCGCCGTCGCGCCCTGCGTTCGAGGGCCGCGAGCACGCTCTCTTCCCCTTCACGCTCGGCCCACTCCATCTCCTTCTCGGCGGCCCGCTCCAGCATCTGCTGGATGTAGAACCGCTGATCATCGGTGACGCCGTCGTAGTCGTCGTCGTCGATGGGCTGGAAGCGCGAGCCCACGAGCGCGAACACGAGCAGGTGGAGCAGCACCGAGGCCAGGTGCGAGAGCCCGAGGCGCCTCTCCATCACGGGCTGCCTGGGCGCGCGGGGAGCGCCTTCGCTGCCGGTGATCTCGATCGTGATCGGCCCGATGCGCACGGCGATCGTCGCGGCCAACCCGAGGAGCACCTCCGCCGCGTCTCGATGAACACGCGAAGCCTCGGCGAGGCCCCGCGCGACCGCGCGCGCCGCCGTCATCGGCTTGCCCCCGTCGATCACGACCTTCGCGCCCTTCGGCACGACGACGCGCACGTCTCCGTCCCAGCGCGCGAGCAGCACGGGCACGCGCGACGCGCCCACGATCTCGGCCGGCAACGCGACGTCGCAGCCCGGCTCGTCGCCCACGAAGAACGGGCGCGGCGGCGAGAGCTCGTGCGCGGCGAGCGTGCAGTCGTCCCCCCAGCGCACGACGACGTCGACGGCGCGCGCCGCGGCGCTCACCCTTGCATCTCGAACCGGCGGATCGGAGGCCACGGAGACACCGACCACGAAACCCTCCCGATCGTTCCAGCCGAGGACCTTCGCCTCGCTCGAAGGTACACGAGCTCCCGAGGCGCAGGAAGGGAGGGGGGCTCGCTCAGGCCCAGATCACCCGCACGCGCCGCCCTCCGCGCGTGACCACGTCCTCCTTGCGCACGGGCTTGCGCGCGAGCTTGCCCCGCGCGTCGAAGATCCAGAGCGTCCCGCGCGAGAGGCCGAGCTCGCCGAGGTACACATCGAGCTGCGCGAGCCCCTTCTTCAGCGGGTTCTTCTGCCCGCGCCGCCACACCTTGATCTCCATGGCTCGCCGCTGCTCGGCGCGCGTGCCGTCGGGCTTTCGATAGGGGTAACGCACCAGGAGATCGATCCGCCCTCGACCGACCCCGTACTCGCGATCGATGTACCCGCCGCCGTTGACGATCCGCTGCAAAAACGCCATCAGCACGAGCTGCGGCCCGGCCTCCGGGTAGGGCATCCGCGTCGCGAGCGCTTGCCCGTGCTCCCGCCAGAACCGCGAGAACGCCCGCAGGAGCTTGCGCCACGCGAGCCTGCCGTCCGGGAGCACGAACGCGCGAGGCTCGTCCATCACCTGATCCTCGGCCTTGTTCCCGAGGACCCGGACGATCACCTCCTTGTAGATCGGGTTCGCGATCCGCAAGGGCCGCGTCAGCACGAGGCCGAGGTCGCGCACGTAGGAGACGTCGTCGTCGTAGGTCACGTCGGCGCCTTCGTCCCCCGGCACGCCGACGAGCATCGGCTCGATCACGCGGCGCACGCGCGGCTCCATGAGCCTCGCCACGAGCGAGTCGAGGTGCGTCTGGCGCGCGAGGATGAGCCGCTCCTTCGCGGCGTCCACGTGCGCGGCCGTGATCGGCTCGGTCGCGGGCACGCGCATCACCTCGACGATCTCGCGAGCGAGCGCGTTGACGAGCCACGGCTGCCCGCCGGTGACCTCGAAGGCATGCGCGACGGCCTCGTCCGTGAACACCTGCCCCGTCTCGGTCGTGTGCTGGCGGTAGAGCTCCGCGACCTCCTCGCCCGAGAAGTTGCCGAGGCGCAAGGACGCGACCTTCACGTTGAACGGGCTCGAGGTGCCGAGCCGGTTCGGATCGCCGCCGCTCGCGACCTTGTACTCGCGCACGTCGCGCAAGCCGCAGAGCACGACGGATGCGGGGAAGGCGTGCGGTCGCTCGGCGTATCCCGCGCGGAGCTGCCGCAACACGCTGAGCAAGCTCTGCCCGCGCAGCGCGTCGATCTCGTCGAAGAAGAGCACGAGCGGCCGGGGACACGCTTCCGCCCAGGCCTTGAGGGCGCCGTACAGGAGGAATCCATCGGGGGCGACCTCCGAGAACGGCGGCGGCTGGAGCTCCGGCGGCAGGCTGGTCTCGGCGCGGCTTCGCAGCGAGGCGAGGATCGTCCGCTGGGCGCCCTCGAAGTCGTCGCCCGCGACCTCACCCGCCTCGCAGGAGAACTGCAGCGCCGCGTAACGACCCGAGGCCGTCAGCTCCTCCGCGAGCGCTCGCAACGCCGTGGTCTTGCCCGTCTGCCTGGGCGCATGGAGCACGAAGTAACCCATCGTCTCGATGAGCGCGATCGCCTCCGGGATGCGCCGCAGCGGCGGGAGCATGTAGTGCATCTCCGGCCGGCAAGGCCCCGCGGTGTTGAAGAGCTTCATGTGCGGGAGCATGCACCACGAGGGCCGCATCCGCACCGTCCCCGCTCGCCGACGAACTCGACCCCCGGCGAAGAAGGGCCTCGACCGACTTCGCCGGAGGTTGACCCCCAACGAAGACGGGCCTCGACCGACTTCGCCGGAGGTTGACCCCCGGCGAAGTCGGTCCTCGAACCCTCTCGCTCCCGATCAGCTCCCGGGCTGGAAGAGGATCGGGTAGGTCACGGTGACGATCCCGTCCTCCGGCGCGGGGAAGCTCATGCCGTAGAACGAGCGGACCACGCAGGAGACCACGTTCTGATCGGCGATGTCCGCGCCGCCGTTCGACACCTGCGACACCGCGCCGTCGCGACCGATCACGAACCGCACGGCCACGCGACCGCCGAGGTTCGGGTTCTGCCGCAGGCCCTGCTCGTAGCAGAACCGGAAACGCCCGAAGTTCTGCCGCACGGTCCGCTGGATGATCTCGGCGGGCAGACGACCACTCGCCGAGACGCCCTGGGGCCGCACGATCGGCGCGCTCGTCTTGTGCTCCCGCGGCTTGAACTGGCGGTTGAAGCCGCCCGGACCGCCGAGGTTCGCGCCGATCGTGCCGATACGATCGATCCCGATGCCCTCACCCTTGCCACCACCTCCCTGATCGAGCCCCGTCAAACCGAGCCCACCCGCGCCCGCGGCGTCGTCGAGCGTCGTGCCCCAGAGGTTGCCGACGGCGTCCCGCGGGTCGCTGCCGAGGGAGGTCTCGCCGCCCCAGGACGCGGTCACGGGGCTGCCCCCGTTCATCACGTTGAGCATGCCGATCATCCCGAAGTTGCGCGCCTCGTCGAGCGCCGCGTGCCGGGCGATCTGCGGGTCCGTGTTGTCCCTCGGCCCGCTGAACGCGAGCCGACCATCGGTGTTTCTGCTCGTCGTGCTGCCCGTCTTGCCCTCGCTGTCCCTGGCGCGCGCGCCGGAGCTGCCGCCGGGGCTCTGCGCGTCCGTCTCGACGAGCTCGGGCGTCTCCTTCTTCTCCTGCTCGCGCTCCGCGCTCACGTCGAGCGCGTGCTGGATGAAGTACTTGTCCTCCGCCGAGATCCCGTCCTGCTCGTCCACGCCGAGGGGCGGGAGGAAAAACGCGGCCGCCGCCAGCAGCCCCGCGTGCACCGCGAGCGAGACACCGTGCCAGGACAGACCCTTGCCCTGCGTCGCCACCACCGGGCCCTTGACCTTGCGGCCCGCCTTCACGCTCGCGACCTGGATCGTGAGATCGCCGATCGCCACCTTCACCATCTGGCCGAGCGAGAGCGCGATCTCCACGCTGCCCGCGAGCGCCGCGCACGGCGCCGCGTTCGTCGCGTCGACCGGGGCGCGCTTGCCCTCGGTCTCGATCGAGCCCTTCGCCGACGCCGGCACCACGACGCGCGCCTTGCCGTCCGCGCCCACGAGCACGACCGGGAGCCGCGAGGCGCCGAGCGTGGCCGAGGGGATCACGAAGTCGGCGTTCTCCTCGCCGACGTGGAACGGGCGCGCCGGCGAGAGGTGCGCGACGTGCAGGATCGAGTCGCCCCAGAGGATCATGATCTCGATCGCCTCCTCGGCGCGCTCGCACTCCTCGCTCGGGACCTCGGGGCCACTCTTGACGAGCGCGTACGTGTACGAACCCTCGGGCGCGTCGGCGCTCACCTCGACGGGCTCGTTCGTCTTGTCGGCGAAGAGGGCGCGGGGATCGAAGGGGCGCGCCTGGGCCGCGCCGAAGAGATCCACGGGCGCCTTGGCGACGAACGGGTTGTTCGAGTCGAGTGCCTGCTTCTTCTCGTTGCGATGCTCCATGACGAACCTCTCCTGATGTCCTCCGCGCTCTCGCGGGGATGGCTGCATTCGTTTGCCGTGAACCTCTGCTACGCGGGCGACCCTCGGCGACGCCCTCTCCAGGGCGTCCCTGCGTCTCATCCGGCGTTCAGCATCGCGTCCACGTACGAAGCGACAGCGAGATCGTGGACGGGTTCCAGAAAAGCGACAGGGGGCTGAAACGGCGGGGAATGAAGGGGATTCGTGGGCTCTGGGGCCCTAGCCCGCGCGTGTCTCGGCCGGAAGGGGGGCGCGGCCGAGCAGGGCCCTTCCCGACTCGACGAGCAGGGCCACGGCGAGGCCGACGAGCAGGACGCCGACGACGCCGTTCATGGTCGCCGTGTTCAACGAGAGGCCGCCGTCGCGCAGCGATCCGAAGGCGTGGCGGATCTGGGCGACGAGGGCCCAGAGGGTCACGGTCATGACGAAGAGCATGGGCACGGCCGTGTACCAGATGCGGCGCTTCTCGCGGTGGAGCCAGACGGTGATCGCGAGGAGCGTGAGCGCGGCGAGGAGCTGGTTGCTCGTGCCGAAGAGCGTCCAGAAATCGAGGTAGGCCGGCCGGACGCCGGGGCCCGGCGGGCGCGCGGTGGCGACGAAATACGCCGGCGGGAGCAGGGTCAAAGCCGCGGCGATCGCGCCCGCTTTGCGCTTCTTGCTCCAGCCGAAGAGCTCCTCGAGCACGTAACGGCCGAGGCGCGTGGAGACGTCGAGCGTGTCGAAGACGAAGGTGGAGAAGGCCATCGCGCCGAAGGTCGCGGCGAAGAGGAAATGCTCTTTGCCGAGGATCACGGTCATGAAGCGGCCCACGCCATCGCCGTAGATCTTGCCAGGACCAGGGAGCTTTCCCTCCGGCGCGAGGGTGATGACCGTCGTGAGCGCGATGATGGCGACGAAGGCCTCGAGGAGCATCGCGCCGTAACCGACGGGGTGCGTGTGCGACTCCTTGGCGATCTGCTTCGAGGTCGTGCCGGAGCAGACGAGGCCGTGGAAGCCCGAGCAAGCGCCACACGCGATGGTCACGAAGAGGAACGGAAAGAGCGCGCCGAAGGGGCCGCCGGCGTCGAAGGTCTTGAAGGCCGGCATGCGGATGTCGAACTCGCCGGGATAACGCAGGCCACCGAAGAAGAGGCCGATCATGCCGGCCGCGAGCGCGAGGTAGAGGACGAACCCGCCGAGGTAACCCCGCGGCTGGAGCAGCAGCCACACGGGCAGGAGCGAGGCGATGAAGCAGTAGACGAGGATGCCGAGGCCAAAGGCGCGTTGCGGGTTCTCGAAGGGGAGCACGAACGCCGTGGAGACCTTGGTGCCGAGCCAGACGACGCCGAGCGTCGCGGGCACGAAGACGAGCGTCATGAGCCAGAGCGGAGGCTTGAAGCGCCGCTCGACGAGGCCCATCACGACGGAGAGGCCGAGGTACATGACGCTCGCCGCCGCGACGGCGCCGCCCGGGTTGAAGCTGTAGGTGCCGCCCTCGAACTCCTCGGTCTTGCCCACGAACGTGCTCGCCGTGATGTCGGCGAAGGCCACGATCACGTAGATCAGCGCCAGCCAGATGAACGCGAGGATGAGCAGCCACGCGCGCCGGCCGAGCTGCCGACGGACGATCTCGGCCACGCTCTCGCCCTCGTGTCGCACGCTCGCCACGAGCGCGGAGAAGTCGTGCACGGCGCCGATGAAGATCACGCCGAAGCCGATCCAGAGCACGCACGGGCCCCAGCCGAACATCTGCGCCGCGAGGATCGGGCCCGCGATGGGGCCAGCCGCGGCGATGGCGCTGAAGTGCTGGCCGAGGAGGTAAAAGGGCTTCGTCGGCACGAAGTCCTCGCCGTCGGCGCGCGTGACCGCGGGCGTCACCTTGGCGTCGTCGAGCGCGTAGTTCCTCGCGACGAGGCGGCCGTAGGAGAAGTAGCCGACGGTGAGCAGGACGATGACGCCGAGCGCGAGCAGGGGCAACACGCGGCGAGTATACGGCCACGCCGCGCAGATCGAGGCGCTACGAGCTCCGCGCGAGGGCCTCGAGCGCCCGCTCCGCAGAGCGTCGCCTCGCGTCGGCCTCGTCCTTCAGCCTGCGCAGCTCCGCCTCCATCGGGCCGATGCGCTGCTGCATGGCGTCGAGCTCGCTCACGTACCGCGCGCGCAGCGCACCCTCCGGGCCCACGTCGCGCAGCACCGCGAGCTGCTCGGCGATCTTTCCGTGCCGGGCGAAGACGTCGACGAGCTCGCGATCGAGCCGCACCCGCTCCGCCTCGATCGAGGTCGCCTGCTCGAGGTCGCGCGAGAGCCCGGAGAGCTCGTCGAGGCGTGATGCTTCGACCCGCCCGGACGCTCGCCAGGCCTCGATCTGCGAAGGCGCGACAGACTCGTAGGCGAGGCGCGTCGCCTCGGTCCACGCCTCCGTGACCTCGATCGAGGCCTCGCCGCGCGACGGGGCCTCGACACGGAAGCGCGTGGCGCGTGACGTCTCCGCGAGCGGCGCGAGGCCGCTGGCCGTGAGCGTGCGGCCCTCCTTGCGCGAGAGCTCGACCACGACGTCGACGGCGGCGAGGTGATCGTTTCGCACGCAGACGACGTGGCGCTCCTCGACGCGCCGCTGCTCGATGAGGCCACCCGCCTCGAAGACGAGGCCCGCGAAGGTCGTGTCCCTGCGGCTCGTGCGGCTGCAACGGACCCCCGGGTCCTTCGTGAAGGTGACGCGCGCCGACGCGCCACGCGCCGCGGGGCCGAGGGCGGACTCGCCGACGTAACGGCCGTCGTCGTAGACCGCGCATCGGCCCTCTTCGAGGCGAACGCCGGTGTCGTTGTCGAAGCAGAGCACGAGGTCGGGGTTCGGGCCCGCGCCCTCGCGGAAGAGGCGCTCCTTGCGCACACGGACGCTCTTGGCGAGCACCGGGATCATGGCGGCGCCGCGGCGCGGGATGGAGACGGGACCCTCGGCGGTCCACTCCCTCGGCTCGGCGGCGATCGCGGCGGCGAGCTCGGCGGCGGCGAGCTCGGTGTCCATCGTGTCCGCCTCGTCGAGCCGCTCCTGCGCGCGGCCAGCGAGCGCGACGAGCGTGCCGAGCGGCGCGGCGGCGCGGATCGTGGCCGGCTGGCCGTGCGCGCGGCGGGTGCGCTCGAGCTTCGTGGCGTTCTCGGGCTCGTCGTCGTCGCCCCGCCGATCGACGCGCCCGAACGAGTCGCTCGTCGCCGCGGCGGGCTGCGCGGACGTGAGCACGAGCTCCACGTCCTCGAGGTCCTCTTCGAGCGGGTTCTGCACGAGGGCGAAGGCGAGGAGCCGCGCCTCCGCGCCGGAGAGCGCGAGGCGGTACGAGACCTGGAACGGCGCCGCGGGCACCACGTAGAGCACGCGCACGTCCTCGACGTGGCCCTCGAGCGTCACGCGCACGGCGCGACCGTCTCCGCCGGCGGAGGCGCGCCCGCGGCTCACGAGCACGTCGAGGCTGCCTTGCAGGGCGGGATCGGCGAGCTCGATCTTCCGCACCGAGGCGAGGTCGACGACCTCGATGTGCCCGGCGCCCGTGCGGAGCAGCAACCACCTGCGTGGACCTTGGCCGCCGGGCGACTCCTCGAAGCCGAGCACCTCGCCCTCGATCGGCCCGTCGCTGCCGGAGACCCGCACGCGCCGCCCGCGCGCGGCGTGCACGATGCCGCGCAGCGTCGCGCCGGGCTCGAAGCGGAGCTTTCGTTCGGCGAGCGCGGCGTCCGGATCCTCGGGCGCGTCGAAGCCGAGCGCCGTGGCGCGACCCTCGCCGCGCTCGACCCAGACCACGAGCGAGCGCAGCACCTCGCCGAGCTCGGCGCGGCCGAAGGGCAACTCGAAGCTTCCGTCGGCGCTGCCGCGTCGCTCGACGTGGGCGAGGCCTTCCTTGGAGAGGACCACGCGCCGGATGCGTGGCCCAAGGTTTCGTCCCATGCGGACGCAAGGGTATCGCCGAAGCGCACCCCGAGAAAAGCGCGGGCGCTTGACCCGCCGCATCGGCTCGGAAACGATGCCTCCATGCGCCACCTCCTCGTCGCCCTCGTCGCGCTCTCGGGCCTCCTCGCCGCATGCACCCACCGGCCGCCGCCCCGCGCCGCCGATCCGGGCTGCGGCTGCGCGGCACGGCAAAACAACCAGCAGCAGAACCAGTGGTCGCGTTGACGCGTGGGTCGCGCGGCCTGTCCGGGTCATCAAGACACCATGCGAATCCTGCCTGACGTCTCCGCGCGCCTCGCGCGCTTCGTGCCCACGCCCATCGACGCCGACCTCGACGCGCTCTCGCCGGAGGAGCGCGAGGTCCTCGCGCACCTCGTCCGGGCGTCCTTGCCGATCGACGAGATCTTTTTGCGGCAATCGTTCGCCGAGGCGCCCGCCTTGCGCGAGGCGCTGGCGAAGGAGGCGTCGCCACTCGCGAAGGACGCGCTCGTTTATTTCGACCTCTCGGCCGGGCCCTGGGACAGGCTCGATCAGGCGCCGTTCGTGGGCGAAATGCCGCGGCCGCCCGGCGCCGGTTATTACCCGGTCGACATGACGAAGGAGGAGCTCGAGGCGCACATGGCCGCGTCTCCGGGCGAGGCCGACGCGCTCCGGAGCCTCTACACGCTCGTCCGGCGCGCGGAGAAGGGGCTCGTGACGATCCCGTACCGCGACGCCTTCCGGGTATTCCTCGGGCCCGTCGCCAGGGAGCTCGAAGCGGCGCGGAAGGCGTCGAAAGACGAGGGGCTCTCGCATTACCTCGGCGCCGTCGTCGAGGCGCTCGGCGTCGATGATTATTACGCGAGCGACATCGCCTGGATGGATATGGCGAGCCGCGTCGAGGTCACGATCGGCCCCTACGAGACCTACGAGGATCGGCTCTTCGGGTACAAGGCCGCGTTCACCTCGTTCGTGACCGTGATCGACCCTTCGGCGTCGAGCACGCTCGCGCGGCTGAAGTCCGAGCTGCCCGCGATGGAGCAGAACCTCCCCCTGCCGGACGAGCACAAGAACCCGAACCGCGGCACCGATTCACCCATTCGCGTGGCCGACCTCGTCTTTTCGGCGGGCGACACCCGGGCGGGCGTGCAGACGCTCGCGTTCAACCTGCCGAACGACGAGCGGGTCCGCGAGGCGAAGGGGAGCAAAAACGTCCTGCTCCGCAATGTGATGAAGGCCAAATTCGAGGGGATCCTGAGGCCGATCGCGGCGCGTGTCCTCGCGCCCGAGGAGCTCGGGCGCCTCTCGGCCGACGCATTTTTCCACCACACGCTCCTGCACGAGCTCTCGCACGGCCTCGGGCCGGGCCGGATCGTCGTGGACGGCGCCTCCACGGAGGTGCGGCTCCGGCTCCTGGAGCTGCATTCGCCGCTCGAGGAGGCGAAGGCCGACGTGATGGGGATCTACAACCTCCTCTTTTTGATGGATCGTGGCGTCCTGCCGGCCGAGGGGCGGAGCGCGCTGTTCTCGACGTTCCTCGCCGGCATGTTCCGCGCGACGCGTTTCGGAGTCGAGGAGGCGCACGGCAAAGGGACGGCGCTCCAGTTCCATTGGCTGATGGAGAAGGGCGTCATCCGCGAGGACGCGGCGAGCGGGCTGTTCTCGATCGATCACGACGCTGTGCCCGCGGCGATCCGCGAGCTGCTCGGCGAGATCCTCCTCGTGCAGGCCCGCGGCGACAAGGAGGGGGCGCGGGCCATGTTGTCGAAATACGGCGTGATGTCGGCGGCGCTCGAACGGGCGCTCGGCAAGCTCGGCGATATCCCGGTGGATATCCGTCCGATCTATCCGGCCGCCGAGCGCCTGCTCGGCGTCAGGTCATAACTCGAGCGATGACGGGGACGTGACGCGGGCCGCCGGCTTGCGCGGCGGGGGCGGGATCTCCGGGTCGAGCGCGGCCGGATCCGCCTCCGCGGGCGGCGGCGGCATGGAGAACGGCGCGTTCACCAGCGTTCGCGTGCGCTCGTAGAGCGCGCGGCAAATCGCGAGCGACGGCGTCGTCCGGTTCTTGGCGAGCGCGTGGACCTCGGCCTGGACCGCCGCGTTGATGGGCGTGGCAATGCCGAGCGAGAGGCCGCGGCTCACGATTTCGCCGTTCAGGAAATCCACGGCGGGCGGGCGGCCTCGCTCGATCGCGGAGAGCATCGACGAGCGCATCTTGCGGAAGCGCGCGCCCACGGCGAGCAAAATGGCGTGCTTGGCGAAAAGCGAGGGCGAGCCGACGGAGGCGCGGTCGGCGTCGGAGAGCGCGATCCAGTCGAGATCGAGCGTACCCGAGACCTTCTGCAGCCGGACGCCCGAGGCGCGGGCGACGAGCACGACCTCGGTCATGATCTCCAGCGCGAGCCGACGAATGAAGCGATGGCGCAAGAGCACGCCGAGCCGCTCGCCGCCGAGCGCGCCGAGGGAGGTGATCGTGCAATTGATGGCGAGCTTCGACCAGCGCGCGCCGGCGAGGTTGTCGGTGAGGATCGTCTCGCCGATCGAGCCGAGCGCCTTCGCGAGCGGAGGAAGCCTCTCGTCCGGCAGCCCATCCATCCGCCCGAGGACGAATCCCCCGGGCGAGGTGCGCTCGTACACGCCGGGCTCCAGCATGGACGCGCCCCAGGCGACGACGCCGCCGAGCACCCGCTCGGGCCCCGCGATCCGCGCGATTCGTTCTTCGCACAGGCCGTTCTGGAACGTCACCATCGCGCCCGCCTCCGCGAGGAACGGAGCCACGCCGCGCGCGGCCTCCTCCACCTGCGGCGGCTGCGTGGCGAGCAGGATGTAATCAAACGGCTCGGTGCCCGCGGGCAGCGACGAGACGGCCCGCCCGCGCACCGTGCCGGGGCTGTTCTCGCCGAGGACGCGCAGGCCCTTCGTATTGATCGCGTCCGCGATTCGTGTATTCGTGGTCAGCGCCGTGACGTCGTGCCCACCCGCGAAGAGGTGCGCGGCCACGAGGCCACCGATTCCGCCGCATCCAACGACCAAAAAGCGCGGTCCAGAGGAGCGCGCGCCGCTCGAGACGTCGTCCTGGCTCATGAGGCAAGAGATTCTACAACCAATTCAGCGGCGCGCGAGCCAATTCCGCAATGCCGCACCGCATTATTGCTTGGGGACGAGCACCTCGATGGCGCCGGGCACCATCTCGACCTCGAGCGGCAAGCGGCCGAGCGGCTCGCCGTCGACGTCGAGCAGGAACCGATCCGCGACATCCTGGTTCAAAAGTTCCAATTGGATGCGCTCGCAGCGGTAGTGCTTCACGTCGAGCGAGTGCACGTGCGTGCCGGTGTACATGCGCGAGGAGACCATGAAAAAACGCAGCCTCGAGGCGGCGCCGAGGTCCACGACGTCGAAGAGCCCGTCGTCGGGGTGGGCCATCGGCGCGACCTGCATGCCGCTGCCGAAGAAGCGGCCGTTGCAGATGGCGAGGCAGCGCGTCTCGATCGTCTCCTCGCGCGAGCTGTCCTCCCGCCATATCGTGCATTTGACGCGGCCCACGACGCTCTGCGCGAGGCCTTTCACCGAGGACGTGAAATACGCCATCGTGCCGCCGAGCGTGCGCGTCGACTCGGCCACGAGCTGGTCGACGAGGCCGCTCATGCCGACGGAGAGGATGTTCACGAAAAAAGAGCTCTTCCGCTCCCCGGCTTGCGTCGCGTACGAGAATCGGCCGATGTCCACCGCGCGCGTCTTGCCCTCGGCGATGGCCTCGCAATAACGGTCGAGGCGGTTCTCGAAGCCGAGCGTGCGCCGGTAGTCGCCACCCGTGCCAGCGCCGATGATGCCGAGCTTCGGCGGCTTCTTGCCCGCCTCGCGCGCCTCCATGAGCCCGCAGACGACCTCGTGGATCGAGCCGTCGCCCCCGACCGCGACCACCATCTCCCGCCCCTCGCCCGCCGCGTCGCGCGCGATGTCGACCGCGTGGCGCGCGCGCTCGGTGAACGCGACGTCCACGTGCCCGAGGTGGCGCTCGATCGGGCCGCGCATCTTCTCGAAGAGCGCGCCGGTCTTTCCGCCAGCCGAGCGAGGGTTCACGATGAGGAGCGGCTTCATCGATCCAACCCTTGCCACGACATGACCGCGCGCCACAAGATCGAACCGGCCTCGTTCTCCACTCCGTGACGCGCCGCGAAATGTTTTTCGCGCCTCGCGCCACGAACGAAGGACCCGAACGACACGAGAGCGTCACGAAGGAACAATGGTCGACAAACGAAAAACGCCGGCGGACGAGGTGGTGATCGCGGGGCGAGGCCTGCATACGGGTGAGGTCGCCGAGGTGCGCATTCGGCCCGTCGCGCCGGGCGAAGGCCGCTTCTTCGTGCGGATGGATCTGCCGGACGCGCCCGTGATCCGGGCCCGCGCGACGTTCGTCGCCGATACGACCCGCTCGACCACGCTCGCGAATGGAGACACGAAGATCAGGACGCCGGAGCATTTGCTCGCGGCGCTCGCCATGATGGACGTGGACGACGCGCGAATCGAGCTCACGGGGCCGGAGGTGCCGATCCTCGACGGCTCGGCCCTGCCGTGGGCGGAGGCGCTCGCGCGGGTGGGGCTCTCGGCGGCCTACGCGCCGCGGCTCGAGACGACGCTCGAAGCGCCGATCTGGATCCCCTCGATGGAGGGCGGGTTCGTCGCGGCCGTCCCCTCCCCCGAATTGCGTTTTTCCTGTGGAATCGCGTTCGACGCGGCGCCGATCGGCGAGCAATGGTTCTCCTTCGTCGCCTCACCCGAGCGATTCTTGCGAGACATCGCCCCGGCGCGGACGTTCGGCACCCTCGCGGACGTGGAGATGATGCGGGCGCGCGGGTTGCTCGCGGGGGCAAACCTCGATGTGGGGATCGTTTGTGATCAGACGAGGTGGCTGAACGGCCCGCTGCGCTTCCCGGAGGAGCCCGCGCGCCACAAGCTGCTCGATTTCGTGGGGGATCTGTCGCTCGTCGATCCGCTGCCGCGGGCGCATTACCTCGCGTTCAAGGCGGGGCACGCTTTGCACGTGCGGCTCGCGAGGCGGCTTTTGGAGGGCGGGTAGCCGGGCGTCAGGCGTCGGGATCCCGCAGCAGATAACCCGCCATTTCATCGATCAGCGGGATCGCGTCCGGCTCGCTCGCCTCGGCGACCTTGCGGGCCGCGTCGAGCGCGCGCCGCGCCGTCTTCACGTCGTTCGTGGCCACGCAGAGCTGCGTCGTCGCGAGCAGCACGGGCAGGAGCGCGGCCGGATCCTCGGCGAGCTCGGCGGCCATGCGGGCCCGCGGCAAGAGCGCGCGCGCGCCTTCGATGTCGCCCACGGACAGCGCCGCCACGATCTTGTTCGAGAAGAGCACCGCGCGCTGGACCGGATCCTCGGCTTGTCGCTCCAGGTCGTCCGCCGACATCGAGGCGAGCCGCTCCATCTCGAAGGCCTGCGCGAGCCCGGCGCGCAGCCGCCCGAGGCCCTCGACGTGCTCGGGCAGGTTCGCCGCCTCGGCGTCCTTCTGCGCCCGATCGAGCACCAAGAGCGCCTCCTCCCCGCGCCCGAGGCTCGCCAGCGCCCGCGCCTCGAGCGCCCGCGAAGGCGCGAGCAGGTCGGGCGTCGCCGATAACGACGGCTGGAGCGCCTTCACCCGCGAGAGCGCGTCCTCGAATTGCCCCGCCCCGAGCTCGTTCGCGGCGAGCGCGAGCGCGCTCCGCGGATCGTCCGTCCCTTCAACCGTCATGACAAACCTCTCCGTGGCGCCTCAGCGCTCCTCCGCGGGCCGCCGGGAGGGCGGCACGTAATGGGTCGAAAAACCCTTTTTTTCGAGCCAGGAGGCGAGCAGCTCGCCCCGCTTCGGCTCCTCGAGCCCCGACTCTTCGAGGCCGAGATCGACGGCGACGCTCGCCATGAGCGAGCAGGGGTGCTCGCCGGGCGCTTGCTTCGCCTTCTCCGTCTCCTCCTTGCATACCCGGAACACCGCCTCGTACTTCTCGAGCGCCGCCTTGGCCTTCGCTTCCTTCGAGCAGCCGAGGGCGAGCAAGGGGAAGGCGAGGACGAGCGCGGGGAGGGCGCGCAGGGAGCGTGTTTCCATGGTCGGTGTTCCTGCCGCGCGGGCGGCGGCGCACCGTACACGAGGGTGGGGCGAAACGGAAGGGGCGGGCCCGATCGAGATCAGCCGCGACGCAAGACCACGGCGGCCTGCGGCTCGATCACCCGGAAGGTGAACGACTCCGTGAGGAAGAGCTCGACCTTGTTTTTCTCGTGATACGTGTATCCGATCGAGAGGTCCTGCCCCACCGTCAGCTCGAAATCGCCGCCGCGCACGGAGAGCAGCACCGCGCCGGTGAGCGCGGGCGCCCAGACGACCGGGTGATCGATGATCTGTCGCTCGATGCGCTTCAAGATCGGATACCCGTCGTCCGAGCCCGCCGCGAGCTCGTCGTATTCACGCGAGCCAGCCACGAGCACGTACGGGCCCGTCACCCCGGCCGATCGCAGGACCTCCTTCGCCTGCACGACCGCCGCGGGGAACGCCGTGACGGACGGGACACGCACGGGCGGGTGCGGGCTCTTCTGCACGATGCCGGGGATGTCGCCCTCGGCATAACCGTGGAAGATGGCGCCGTCCTCGACACGCGCGATCCGCTCGGCCGCCTGCACCACGGCCGAGAGGTCGACGTCCGCCGCCCCGCGCGCGACGGCGTCGAGATCGGGGAGGTCGAGCACGATGGGCGTCCGGAGCTCGAGCAGCGGCTGGGACGTGCGTTGCCCGATGGTCACGCCGGGGACGGGGCCCTCGCCGAGCGGCCGGAGCCGGCCCGTGTTCCGCGCGGCATATCCCCAGCCGAACGGGCCGCGAAAATCGACGAGCTTGCGCGCCGCGAGGCTCAATTCGAGGACGCGCCGCGCCTCGGCGTCGATGAGCTCGAACGCCTCGGGCAGGATCGGAGCGAGATTGCGGCGAAGCAGATCCATGGCCATGGCTCACCTCCCCTTCAAGCTGCCGATGCCGAGCCCACGACCCGAGCCCAGTTGAGGCCTCGCGGGCGCCGCCGCCTTTTCGTCTTCGCCCCCGCCCTCCCCTCCTTCCGAGCGCTCCTCGATCTCGGTGATGGGCGCGGTCTTCAACAAATACGTGCGGATTTTTTCGTCGAATAACGCGTCTTTCCGGCGAATCC
The DNA here is from genome assembly GCF_009649845.1 of Polyangium spumosum. Taxonomy (NCBI): domain Bacteria; kingdom Pseudomonadati; phylum Myxococcota; order Polyangiales; family Polyangiaceae; genus Polyangium; species Polyangium spumosum. Next base: position 601,590 of record NZ_WJIE01000006.1, on the reverse strand, counting down.
ATTCGAGGTTCATCATGGCGTGCTCGATCTCCTCCTCGCGGTTGTGCAGGAGGACGGCCTCGAGCTCCGGGTCGGTCGTGACCTCGGCGCGTTGCGCATACCAATCGATGGCCTCGAGCTCTTCGATCAAAGACCAGATCGCCCGGTGCATCTCCCGGGCGCCAGGGGACAGGACGTCGTATGGCTCGTGATAGGTCTCGCTGCCCATACCCCTGGGATGAAGAACCCGCGCGCGAGGTCGCGGAGCGTCGAGGGCGAAGGGCGCGCAGGCGGGCCGGTCAGTAGTGCATACGCGGCGCGCCGGGCTGCGCTTGCCCGGCTCCCTGCTTGACCGCATTCACGAGCAGGAAGATCGACACCGGCACGAGCACGGCCGCGAGGACGTGCATGCCCATCGTGAGGACCTGCAAGAGCGTGAACAACGTCCCGAAGCCGAAGTAGCTCAGGGCGAAGCTCAGGACCATCCGCACGAGGGAGGCGAAGGCCGTGAGCGCACCCGCGCCCGCGAGGGCCAAACCCGCGCCCCCATGCGCGCGCCGCACCGTGCCGAGACCCACCACGACGAAGGCGACCCCGAAGAGGATCGTGATGCCCGTGGACGCGAAGCTGAGCAACCCTGCGCCGAGCCCGCTCATCCCGCCCATGCCCCACCGCCCTTCTGCTGCCGCGCCTCGGCGAGCTTGTACGAGGCGAACGCGACCCCGCCGTAAAACACCGTGCCCGTCCCGAGCCAGATCACGGTGCCGAGGGCGTTCCAGATCATCATCGAGTCGTAGTCGGCCTTCACCGTCATCGCGTCGAGGAGGATATCGAGCCCGAGGCCGAAGAGCCGCACGCCGCCCGCGCCCGCGAAGATCAAGCCCGCCGTCTGGTTCACGGGCCGCACGAGGGCGAGCCCCAGCACGAGCACGGCGATGGCCACGAGCACGTACACGCCCGTGCTCATCACGCCGAGCAATGACAAAAAACCACGTTCTGCCGAGTCCATCCGCCCTCCTGCGCGCCTCCAACGAACGGGCGCGACGTTACAGGTGACCAGGACACACCACGAGGAGCAAGGCTCTCGACCGGACCCGCCCGAATTCATGCTACGACGCGCCGCGTGTCTCTCGCCGCCGGGCTCGCCGTCCTCGCGCTCGCCGTCCTCCTCGGCGGCCTCGCCGCGATCTGGCGTGACCACGGGCAACGCGTCATGCCGGGGCTCGGGACGTTCGCGATGGTCGGCTCGGCCGCGATCGCGCTCTTGCACCTCCTGCCCGAGGCGATCGCCGACGCCGGATGGCTCGCGCTCGGCGCGGCCGTGGCGGGCTTCCTCGTGCCTTTCCTGATCGAGCGGCTCGTGGCGCCGCGCCACGCGCACGCGCACGCACACGGGCACGGGCACGCACACACGGACGGGCCGGCGCTGCTCGTGGGGTACCTGGCGGTGCTCTTGCACCAGGCCGGCGAGGGCACGGCCGTCGCTTCGCTCGCGCGCGCAGCGGAGCTTCAGCCGACGCTCGTCCTCGCGATCGCGGGGCACACGGTGCCGCTCGCGATGGTGGTGGCGATCCAGGCGCTCGAGCACGTCGAGGGGCCGAAGAAGCGGGT